>JBEATZ010000053.1:0-2967 GCA_041161695.1 Planctomycetota bacterium
GGCTCTGGCCTCGGCACCCGCTCCATCACCTCACGCGCCGTTCCCCCTCGCGCCCTCTTCCTTCCAAGTTTCCCTCTCACTCTCTCAACACATCTCGCACCACCTCGCGCAGCCCGTGCGCCACGCGCTCGTGCCCCTCCGCCGACAAATGCCCGCGGTCGGACACGAACTGCGCGCGCGCGTCACCGCTCGCCTCCAGCCAAGGCGTGGCATCGAGGCACGGCAAACCCAGTTCCGCGCACAGTGCGACCACGCGCTCTTGGGAGAGGCCGCGCCGGAACAACGCAGGGTCGAGCTGCAGCTCGGCAAGGCGCGCCGACCATGCGCCCTCGCTGCAGTGCCACCAGGTGGGCAGCACGAGCACGACCAAGGGCAGACCTTGCGCATGCTGCTGCGCCTGCACCAGGGCAGCACGGAAGTCCGCGAGCACCCGCGGGATCACGGGTGGCGCCGTGGGTGGCCACGCCGCCGCCGCGTCGACGACGTCGAGGAACAAGCCGGCATGGCACTGCGCCCAGTCGGGCGGGCTGCCGGGAAAGCCCTCGCGCAACGAAAGAAGCTCGGGCGACAACTGCATGCCCGCCAGCAGCGACGCATGCGGCGCATTGGTGACGAGCCAGGTCTCCAGCCACAGCAAGAAGCGTGAACGCGTGGCCATGCGGGCGCGCAGCGAGTCGCGCATGAGCACGGCCCACGGGCCGCTGAAGCGCAACCCACCCACCACCGCGAAGTCGCGGTTGCGGTTCTCGAGCGCGTCGTTGCCGAGGTAGATCGTGAACACCACGGCATCGGGTTCGAAACCCGCGCGCAGGTCGGCGATGCGCTGCGCAGACTCGAAGCTGTTGAACCCCGAGATGCCGCCGTTGCCCACGGTGGCATCCAGGCCTGCCGCGCGCAGCGCCTGCTCGAGGCGCGCCGGCAGGGCCTGTTCGGCTTCGACGCCGTAGCCGAACACGAGCGAGTCGCCCACGACGAGGACACGCTCCTCGCCCGCTCGCTTCGGGCCCACCTCGGGGCCGCGCATGCCCAGCGCGTTGACGGCCACCGTGGTCCACGGTTCCTGCTCCGAGAGCCGCAGCCGGCCACGGTAGCCGGGCCCGAGGCCGGTGCCGCCGCGCGCGGTCTCGGCATACAGGCCCACCTGCCGGAACTCCGCCATGGCAGGCGGCAGGTCCCACAAGCCGCGCGCAAGCAGTTCGAGCAGCGCAAGCGCGAGGCACAGTCCGACGACGAGTGCGAGTGCGCCGTGCAGCCACCTGCGCCGCGCGCGCGGCCTCGCGGCATCCACCTGCCCGGCGCCAGCCTCGTTCATGCAGGCATCATGGCGCGCACACAGGCACGCTGCATCAGAACTGCCAGACCTCGGCGTTCGACGGTCCGCCGCCCACCATGAGCACGGTGTTGTCGGGCAGCGTCACGCCAAGCGGCAGGAACCGCGCGGCCGACATCGAGCCGGTCGCGAACAGGCGGTTGGGACCCTGCTGGAACACGTCGGCCGTGGCCGTGGTGCCGATCTGGAAGGTCTGCGTCGGGATGTCGATCGTCAGGCGGAAGCCGCCGGCGATGAGGGCGCCGCCGCCGGGCAGCGGGGCGATGCCGGCGCCTGCGCGCCCTTCCTGCATGCCCGGCACCGCGGTGAAGGTGCCGAAGCCGAGGAAGCTCGGGGCGTAGACGAGGCAGTCGCTGCGCGTGCCGAGGATGATGTCCTGGATCTGGCCGGTCTGCAGGAAGACCGACAGGTCGAGCGTGAGGCCGCCCGCCAGCAGCACGCGGCCGTTGCTGAGCGGCGCCGCGCTGTGGAAGAAACGCGCCGAGTTCATCAGGGCAGGCAGGCCGAAGCTGTTGCTTGCCTGGCTGTAGCGATACGCCGTCGGCGACACCGTGGGCACGTTGACGATGGGCAGCAACGACAGGCCGCCGGCGATGAGCACGTCACCGGTGGTGAGCTTGGTGCTCGTGTGGAGCGCGCGCGGCTCGAGCATCGTCGGGCCCGGGATGATCGTGTTGGTGACCGGGTCGAAGATCTCGCAGGTGGCGGTGAGGCCGTTGAAGATCGACAGCGGGTTGGTGAGGTCGAAGGTCGTGAGGCCGCCTGAGATCAGCACGCGGCCGTTGTTGAGCAGCGAGGCGCCGTGGCCTGCGCGCGGCAGCGCCATGGTGAGGTTGGTGGTCGTGCCCGCAACCGGGTCGTACACGGCAGCGGCCGTGGTCGGCTGGCCGTTGGTGAGGCTGAGGCCACCGGTGAACAGCACGCGGCCGTCGGCAAGACCCGTGCTCTGCGAGAGGATGCCCACGCCAAAGGTGGCGCCGGCAAGTTCCCACTCCTCGGTGCGCGAGCTGTAGCGCTGGGCCACCGGGCCCGAGCCGCCGGCGAACAGGAACTCGCCGTTGGGCAGGTTCACGACGCCGCCGCTGAGGATCGGCACAGGCGGCTGCGTGAGCGTGTCTGCGAAGGTCGCGTTGGTCTGCACCGTCACGCGCACCTTGTTGGATGTGGACCAGGTCGTCCCGTCGCCCTGGATCGCCTGGAAGGCCATGGCCAAGCCCTCGAATGCCGGGTCGTACGGGATGCTGATCGAGGCGTTGGCTGCGCCCTGCGCGTTCAGGTAGCCGAAGAAGCCCGGCACGTCCATCGACGGACCGGCATAGGTGTCCGGGATGTCGAGCGTGATGCCGAGCGACGGCACCGGCGTCGGCACCTCGGTGAAGGCATAGAGAATCAGGTAGACGTTGGTCGGCACGCCGTTGCGCACCTGGAAGGAGGTGAGCCCGGGCATGCCGCCGCCGACCTTGTCGAGGGAGAAGCCCTGTGCAGCGAGCGCAGGAACGAGGGTCAGGGCAGCGAGCAGGGAAAACGTCGTGGTGCGAACCATGGTGTGGGTCTCGGGCGGCGGGAAAGACTAGCCGACCGCATGGGAAGGATTGGGCAGGAGGCCGGGACGGGGACGGGGCAGGACGAGGAAGTGC
>JBEATZ010000060.1:0-2835 GCA_041161695.1 Planctomycetota bacterium
CCTTCCTGCTGATCCTCGCGGACGGCCCCGGCCCGACCTCGATCCCCGGCATCCCCCTGCTGTCGGTGGGCGGCGGGTACCTCACCATGCCCGAGTACAGCGGAGCCGGTGGTGCGTTCTCGCTCTCGTTCCCGGCGCCCACGGTGGCGGCGGCAACCGGTTTGACCTGGTACTCGCAGGTGCTGACCATCGACCCGGCCTTCAACCTGGTCGTCTCCAACCAGTTCGTGAACCTCTTCACGCTCTGATCCGCAACCGAGGCACGACGTCGCGGGGCGCCCTGGGCGCCCCGCTTCGTTTCCACCTCGCTGCAGGTAGAGTGCGGACGTGCGTCGCGCCTCGACGTTGTTCGCTGCGGGCCTGCTCTGCCGCCTCGCCCACTGGGTGGGCTCCCCCGACCGCAGCTGGCCGTGGGCCGTGGCCTACCAAGGCGATGCCCCCAAGTGGCAGGAACTCGCGCGCGGGGCCTCCGCAGGCGACCCGGAGACGCTGCTGCCGTTCCGGCCACCGGCCATGGACTGGTGCACCACGCTGCTCTGGGACGGCGACGCGGCGACGAGCTTCTTGCCGCGCCTTGCCATGGCGATCCTGGGCGCGCTCGTGGCGCCACTGACCTACCGGGCGCTGCAGCGTTCCTTCGAGGAGCGCATCGCGTGGTGCGCAGGGTGGATCTGTGCACTCGCCACCAACCTCGTGCTGCTGGGAAGCGGGATCCACTCCGAGGTCCCGTACCTCGTGCTCTTCCTGCTCGCGCTCGGGCCGTGGGACCGGCTGCGCACCGCGCCCACGGCGTTCGCGGGCATCGCCTGGGGCCTGCTGCAGGCGGGCTGCTGCCTGTTCCGCGCCGACCACCTGCTCACGGCCGTCCTGCTGCTCGCATGGATCCTCGTCGCGCGTGGCCCGCGCACCCTGCTGGCCGCGGCCACCATGGCGCTCGGGCTGGGCGCAGGACTGTTCCCGTGGCAACTGCATGCCGTGGGCGCGGTGGATGCGTACCAGACCAACACCCCGCCGCCGCTCCCGCTGCCGGGCGCAAGGCTGCCGTGGGACGACGAGGCACTGCAGGCCGTGCGGGCGATGCCCTCGTTCGCGCAGGCCCCCACCTTCGGGTTCGTGACGGACACGGCGTGGGTGCGCAACCGCACCCGCGTGACCGCGGCGGACCTTGCGGTCCTCGAAGAGGCCTACGGCTCGCGGCCGGGACCGCTGCCCACACCGGTGCTCGCGCTCTACGGACCGCTCAACTTCTTCCTCGGCAACTCGCCCGAGGCAGGCGGCGGCTTCTCACGCGCGGCACTCGACCGGGTGCCACCCCTCGCGGGCGGCCCGTCTCGCTACCCCCCGGGACTCGAGCAGGTGCTCCCGCGCGGCGGCGCCCTCGCCCTCGGCTACCCACCCCACCTCGAGGCCATCCGCGACGGCTACCGACTCGGACTCGACTGGATGCGCGCCCACCCCGGCGAGGCACTGGGCCTCATCGCTCGCAAGCTGGTGTTCGCATGGCAGGGCGTGGCCACCGGCCTCGGCTCCGCAGGCTTCCCGATCGGCGCGAGCGGCACCCGTCGCAGCGTCGACCTCACGACACCTGACGGCCCCCTGCCCGTGGCCTGGCGTGCGCTGCTGCTCGTGCTCGCCCTCGTGGGTTTCGTGCGTTGCCGGCGCGCGCCGGGCAGTGCCGTCTGGACGCTGTTCGTGATGGGCAAACTGCTCGTGGTCGCCGCGTTCTTCGGTTACGCGCGCCTCGGCGCACTCTGCATCCCTGCCTTCGCGTTGTGGTGGGCCGTGGCACTGCAGCCGGTGGCCCGGGGCACGACCCTGCGGCGGGTGGTACAGGCCCTGTTCGGCTGGCTGCTGCTGCTCGAACTGCTGCGCCTCGTGCTGGTCCCCGGTCTCCGCGTGGACGGCCAGCCAGTCGGTCCCGTGCCGCCGGGGTTGGCCGAGCATCGCACCGTGCGCGTCGAATACGCCTGGTGGTGAGCGCGCCTGCCGCCCTCAGGCAATCGCACAGAGCACGGCCACTGCGAGCAAGGCGAGCACGAGGGCATCCAGGATCTCTTCGCGGCGGCGGCTTGCGGGACGGGCCATGGTCGGCATGGGCGCGCCAGCGCAAACCCGGGCAAGCCGTTGTGCCTGCCGCCGAAAATCACCGCCGAAGGCGATGGGAGACCAACTGCGACCACTCACCACATCACGGCGCCGCCGCAGTGGCTGATGGACTGCCCGGTCATGCCCGAGGCACCCTCCGTGCACAGGAACACGACCGTGTCGCCGATCTCCTCGGGCTGCAGGATGCGTCCGATCGGCACCGCGGCGAGGGCCTGCCGGCGGGCCTCCTCGTAGGTGGTGCCCATGCCCTTGGCCATCAGCTCCATCCCCGCCGTGGCCATGTCGGTGTCGACCCAGCCAGGGGTCAGCGCGTTGACGGTGATGCGGCGCGGGGCGAGTTCGAGGGCCAGGGCCTTCGTGAAACCGATCACGCCGTGCTTCGAGGCGCAGTAGGCGGTGTAGCCGGGCACGCCGAAGCGACCGAGCACCGAGCTGATGTTGACGATGCGGCCGCCGTCCGCGAGGTGCGGCAGGGCGCCGAGGGTCGCGAAGTAGGTGCCGTCGAGGTTGGTGCGGATCACCTCGTCCCAGCGATCGGGCCCGTCGACGGCGCAACGGTTGACGCCGCCGGCGCCCGCGTTGTTGACGAGGATGTCGATGCCGCCGAGCCAGGCGGCCGCCTCGTCGAAGCCTGACTTGGCGGCGGCACGGTCGACGAGGTTGCAGGAGAAACCACGGCAGAGCGCGGTGCCGCCGAGCTTCGCCGCCTGTGCGTCCAGCACCTGCTTG
>JBEATZ010000090.1:0-8471 GCA_041161695.1 Planctomycetota bacterium
GTCCGTAAGCGTGGGAATAATCCGCCACGGCCACCGTCTCGCCGTGCCACCCGGAATGCCACGCACCCACTCGCTCCTGTTCCCGTCCCTCCTCGGGGTCGTGGTCCTCTGTCTCGCCGCCTGCGACACCAACGTCGGCGTGATCTTCGACCCCAACGGCCCCGGCGGCGGGGGCGGGGCCGAGTCCAACAAGGTGGTCGTCCCGATCGGCGGCGACACCCGCACCACCCGGGGCCGGGTGGTGGACGTGCAGCCCAAGGGCGCGGGCTGGCCCGGCACCGTGCCGGTGGTGGTGACCTTCAGCCAGAGCATGAGCCTGAAGACGCTGCAGCCGACCAACACGGCAGGCACGGATGCGCGCCTGTTCTTGCGGATCAAGGGCACCGAGCAGGCGATCCCCGCCGCCTACGATGCCCTCGATGGCGGCCGCACCGTCGTGCTCCGGTCGACCATCGGGCTGACCAACCCGACGAACACCCCGTACGAGATCGTGCTGCGCGCCGAGAGCCGCGACGTCGACGGGCTGCGCACCCAGTCCTCCTCCGACGAGGTCCTGGCCGAGTTCACCACGGATGCGCCCTCCGAGTCCGAGGACGGCGAGGTGGTGGCCGTGGTGCCGCGCAGCGGCCAGACCAACGTGCCGCGCGAAGGCGATGTCTTCGTGTTCTTCAGCCGTCCCGCGAACCTCTCGAGCGTCACGTCCACCAGCTTGCGCGTCCGCGCCAGCGGCGGCGCCGACGTCAGTGGCGCCGTGGCGGCAGGCCTCAACACGCTGGGTGTCGACGACACCCGCGTGGTGCGCTTCCGCCCGGCATCGCAACTCGCCTCCGGCCAGCGCTACGACCTGATCCTGCAGAGCACGATCACCTTCGGCGAGGAGGGCACCCTCGAACTGCCCTCCCGCTCGCCGTTCAGCTCCTTCACCACGAGCCTCGTCGGGGCTCCCGAGTCCGTGCTGGTCGGCAACCCGATCACGGGCTTTCCGGACAAGATCAACCGTGCCAACGTCTCGAACCTCGTGCTGCACGTCGAGGTGCCCGCCGACTCCGCGACGGGGGACACCGTGGCGGCCCGCATCTACGGACAGGATGCATCGACCACGACGGCAGACGACGTCACCTACGTCGAGCGCACGGCCACCGTGCCCGCGCCCGGCAACCAGGTCGTGACCGTCGACTTCTCGGGTGCGCTCGGCACCCTCGACCGGCCGGCCTTCGGCGACGGGGAGGCAACCCTCACTGCCCAGCTGCGCCGCGGAGACTCGCGCTCCGGGTACATCCACAACGCGGCGGGCAACCAGCCCATCTTCGACCTGACCGCACCCACGCTGGTGCGCGTGGGCCCGCCGGGCGTCGCCACGGGCAACGTCTTCTACACCGACCAGAACGAGGCCACGCTCTACGGCAAGGCGAGTGAGCGGCTGTCGGCGGCCTCGCTCGCGACGGCCACGGCGTCGGCTGCCCTGCACGCGAGCGCCAACGACGGCACGTTCTTCCTCGGTCCCGTCGCCCTCAACCGCACGGACATCCCGGTGCCCTTCTCCCTCGCGCTCACCGACCTCGCCGGCAACAGCGCCGCGGCGGCCGTCGACGGCCAGTTCGTCCAGCGCGGGTTCACGAGCGGCACGGTGGGATCCTCGCTCGAGGTGGAGGTCTACGACGATGCCACCCTCGACCCGGTGAACGGCGCCGTGGTGGTGCTCGATCCGGGCGTGCCCACGGTGCCGCCTGCGGCTGGTCGCCTCGTCGCGACCACCGGGGCCAACGGCCGCGTGCTCTTCACGGGCCTGTCCTCGTCGGTGCACACGGTCACGGCCGTGCGCAGCGGCTACCACCTCGTGACGCTGTATGCGTCCCCCGCGGCCTTTGCCTCGCTGCCGCTGCGGCCGCAGCAGGGCGCCACGGCCGTGTTCCGCGGCACGGTGGGCCTCGTCCCCACGGCAGGCACCAGTGCGCTCGTGGGCAACACCGCGATCGACGACCCGGCGGTGCTCGCGGTCGCGACGACGACGGCGGCGCCCAACGTGATCCCTGCCACCAACATCCTCGCCAACCGGCCGCAACTGCTCTCGGGATTCGCGGGCAACTTCGAGCCCACGGCCGTGCCCACCTACACCCAGCAGGGCAACAGCCTCAACGGCGCGACCGGGCTCACCCTCGGCGTGCCGGGCGCGCCGCTCGCAGCCGGCAGCGACCAGGCGCAGAGCCTGCAGCTGGGGATCGCGCTCACGGGCACCGCAACGCTCGCCAGCGGGTACATCGTCGACTTTGGCTCGGCCACGGGCCTCGACACCGCCACCCTCGTGGGCGGCAAGCCGCTCGTGCGCGTGATGGGGGCCTTCACCGGATTTGGTTCCCAGGCGCTCTCGGGCGTGGGCTTCGCCTCCTCGCTGGGCGGCGGCAGCTTCAACGTCGGCGGCAACTACAGCACTGCGCTCACCGGGCTCAGCACGTTCCTGCCGCTGTTCTGGGTCGCAACCGAGGCGCGCGACAGCGCGGGCCGCATCTCGCGCCACCGCGGCCTGCTCGATCCCGCGGGCGGCGGCGTCTTCGCACCGCTCGTGCCCACGGGCATCCCGGTGGTCACCGCGCCGGCTGCGCCTGCAGGGACGGCACCGGCCATCACCTATGCGGACGTGCTCGACCCGGCGATCCCGCCGGTGATCGCCATCTCCGACCTGCTGCTGCAGGACACCGGCGGCAGGCAGTGGCGCGTGTTCGCCACCGACACCGACGGCATCGGCGGCACCGAGACGGTCCAACTGCCGGACCTCGCCGCCACCGGCGCCACCGGCCTCGCGAACGGCACGTGGAGCGCGCGCGTCGAGTCGCGCATCTTCTTCTCCACGAGCGGCGCCAGCGCCGCGCAGTTCGTGTTCGCCGAGCGCCGCCGCCAGGAGATCAACTACGCGCGTTCCCTCGCCGTGACCTTCGCGGTGCCGTGATGTCGCGGGCGCTCGCGCTGCTGTCCGGCGGACTCGACTCGGGGGTGGCGGCTGCAGACCACGCTGCGCGAGGCGGTCGCGTCGAGGTGGCGCTCACCTTCGACTACGGCCAGCGTGCCCTCGCCCGGGAGTGCGAGGCGGCCCGGCGCCTCGCCGGCAGGCTCGGTGCGGAATGGCAGTGCATCGAACTCCCGTGGCTCGCGGCGGCTGCCCAGCAGAGCGGCGCGGCGCTCGTGCGCCGGGACCGCGCCCTGCCCGTGGGCACCGTCGAGCAGCCGGGTGATGCGGCTTCTGCCGCAGCCGTCTGGATCCCCGCGCGCAATGCCGTGTTCGTGGCCATCGGCGCCGCGGTCGCCGAGTCGCGCGGCCTCGACACCGTCCTCGCGGGCTTCAACCGCGAGGAGGCCGTCACCTTCCCCGACAACTCGCCTGCCTTCGTCGCGGCCGCCTGCGACTTCCTGCGGCACGGCACCCGAAACCACGTGTCCGTGGCGAGCCCAACCCTGCCCTGGGACAAGCGGGAGATCGTCGCACGGGCACGCGCCCTGGGGCTCGCGGCCACCGACTTCTGGTCCTGCTACGAGGGGCACGCGCTCCCGTGCGGTCGTTGCGAGTCCTGCCTGCGGAGCCACCGCGCCTGGGGCGCGTGAGGGACCGATCCCCGGCGGCGGGGGCTTCCGGGCCCGGCGCGCATGGATTCGTGCGCTCGACGCGCTATGGTCAGGGTTCGAGGGTACTGGTCATGCTCAAGCGGTTTGCCGTCACGTTCGTCCTCCTGTTCGCTGTCTCCTGCACGACGCCCGATCCGGTCACGATCGTGCCGTCGCTGTCGGCGCACCCTGCGCTCTCCGTGCGCAATCCCGCCGACATCGCGGTGCTGCCGATCGAGGATGCAACGCTGGATCGCGGCTTCGGCAAGCTGCGCGAGCCCATGCGCCAGTTCCTCATGGCCAAGCTCACCGAGCGCCTGTACTCGCCCCTCAGCGACCGGGTGGTGGACGCGGCCCTCAGCTCCGAGCTGCCGATGGGCGGTGAGTCGGTCCTCTCGCCCAGCTACGTGAAGCGCGTGGCGGGCCGCTGCACCGAGGATGCGATGCTGGCCGTCCGCGTCGACCGCTGGGACGAGACCGCACTGCTCACCGACAAGAAGGTGCGCTTCCAGTTGCAGGTCGCGCTCGTCGCGAGCGACGGTGAGGTGCTCTGGAGCGGCGGCTTCGGCGGCGAGGTCAAGTCCGGCGGCCTCAGCGCCGCCCCCCGCGACCGCGAGCTGATGGCGCGCAGCTGCGCCGAGCTGGTGGCAAGCGAACTGCTCGAGAACCTGCCGCAGCGCAAGCCCTGATCGGTGGGCGGCCCTCCGCTCGGTCCGCCACGACGATCCGTGCGCGCGCATCAGGATCCTGCACAGGGCCACGAGGGTTGCATGGACACTGCGTCGAAGCGGCCGACCTCGACGGCAATGGCGTCCCGGGCAGCCTCTTCCGGCTGCGGGATCACACCGCGCAGGTCAGGTCGGGACCTGTGAGTGCGGAACGGCAGGGTGCATGGCGTGGAATCGGAGTGGGCTCCACCCGACGGCTGCGTAAGGGAACGGCTCTCCACCTCCCCATGCACCTCCAACATCCCCGATGCGATCGGCGAACTCTCCTGGCGCAACATCACGCCCGGCACGTTCTGGATCATCGGTCACCCGGGCCAAGCACTCCGGTCGATGTGCGAGACGATGCGCGTCGCCGCCCGCTTGGAGTGCCACTCCCCCTCGCGGGCCACGGGGTCCATCCGTCCCTTCCGATCCCCGGCACCGAGGGTTTCGAGGCCGCGAAGAATCTCGGCCGGCCGCCGCCAACGGACTTCCACGAGTGGGGCAAGTGCTTCGAGTGCACGTGCAACTCGCACGAGCCGCTGCTTCCCGCCGACGTGCGCGGAACTCGGCGCCTCCACGACAACACGAGCGCCATGCACGACAGCAAGCGCCACGAGGGTCCCAAGGGGATGCGCGAACCCCTCGCGCAGGTCGCAGGCTGGCACCTGGAGAAGCAGCGCCATGGTCTCCCGCTCGAGCAGCAACTGTTCGACATCCACGTGCGCACCACCGGCCAACTCGCCCCGGCGGCCAAGACCACGTCGCCGCCGAGATTGGCTGACGCGCGCCCCCTGCACTGCGGCCGCGCGGGCGGAGGGTGCGGTCACTTGACAGTGGAGAGTCCGAAACCACAGCCCGAGCTGGGCTTGGAGCGCGACATGCAACTCCGGCACCGGGTTTCAGGCCTCCAACGGACCCAGCACGCCCCCAGGCTCCCGCAATGAGCAGCAGGGCACAGCGACCGGCGCAAGTGGCCATCGTCGGCGGCGGGCCGGGGGGGCTGTTCACGGCCCATCTGCTCGAACGCTTCGCGGCGCAGCCGTTCGAGGCGACCATCTTCGAGGCCAGCCAGCGTGTCGGAGGCAAGATTCAAACGGCGCGCTTTGGAGCCATCGACGCGACCTACGAGGCTGGGGCAGCGGAGCTCTACGACAACTCCCCCGTCGACGAGGACCCCCTGCGCGAGTTGGTGGCCGAGCTGGGGCTGACCACGTCCGCCATGGGAGGCGGCTCGGTTTGGCTCGACGGCGTGCGCCTCGCAACGCTCGAGGACCTTTGCGAGCGCGGCGGTGCCACGGCGCAGCGCGCGTTCGAGGCCTTCGACCGTGCGGCACGCGGCTGGATGAGCCCGCGGCAGTTCTACGACTCGGACCTGCCCGAGAGCTTCGCCGACGAGCCCGCACCTGGGCAGTTCGCGCGCTGGCTCGAGCGTGTCGAGGATCCGTTCGCGCGCCGCTACATCAAGAACCTGATCCACTCCGACCTCGCGGCGGAGCCGCACCAGACCAACCTGCGCTACGGGCTGCAGAACTACTTGATGAACGACCCGGCGTACATGCGCCTGTATTCCATCGAAGGCGGCAACGAGCGCATCGTGCACGAGCTCGCAGCGCGCCTGCGCGCGAGGGTGCAACTCGGCTGGCGCCTGGAGCACGCTTCCGTCGGCGGCGAGGGCCGCCTGCGCCTTGGCTTCCGCGCGCCGGAAGGGCCCATCGAGCGCGAGTTCGATCACGTCGTGATCGCGCTCCCTCACGACTCCCTCGCACAGTTGCAGTTCGCCGGCGAGCCACTGCACGGTGCGCTGCGACGGCACGTCGAGCACTACGACCATCCGGCTCACTACCTGCGCATCTCGCTGCTCTACTCCTGCGCTCCGTGGAGAGCCTTGTGCGAGCAGTCGTTCGACATGAGCGATCGGTTCGGGGGCTCGTGCCTCTACGACGAGTCCTCGCGCCGGCCGGAAGCGCCCTACGGCGTGCTCCTGTGCCGCAGCGCCGCCGAGCTCTCGGACGACCAGTTGGTCAAGCTGGCCCTCGAGGCGCTGCCCGCGCCATTCGGCGACGCACGCCAGCACTTCCTCGAGGGCCGCGTGCACCGCTGGATCGGCAGCGTCAACGCGATGCCCGGCGGACGCGTCCCGGCGCCGATCGAGCACCGCCACGCACCCTGCGGTCCGAAGGGACCGAGCCTGCACCTCGTTGGCGACTACCTGTTCGACTCGACGCTCAATGGAGTCCTCGAGTCGGCGCATCACGTCGCGGAGGCACTCGCGCTGCGGCTCCAGGAAGCCCACGCCGTGCAACCTGACTCGCCGTCCGTCGAAGCCCCCGGCGACGATCCCCGGCCCGGCCCGCATCCGCACACGCCATGAACTCGCCCAAGAGCCCCTCCTCACGACCGCTCCCGCCGGGAACACGCCTGCTCGCGCTGGCGCTGGTCCCGCTCACCGATCCCGCGGCCCCGAGCCTCGGGGCGAGCGGCGCCTGCGATCGCAAGCCGGTCGAGCGATCGTCGCGGATGCCGAAGACGCTCGACGAGTTCGCTCCGCAAGTGGACGCGCAGTCCGACGTGCACCTGCTGCTCGTGCCCGCCGACGAAGCGGACCAGGCCACGTGGGGGCTCGACCTTCGAGATGCGCTCAGCGATCGATTCGCCGCGCCCGGCATGCCGTGCACGATCCTGCAGGTCCCCGGTGCCGTGATCGCGCACACGCAGCGTGCGCTCGCCGTGTGTTCCGAGCGCGAGCGCATGGAGCCGATCGCGCGTGCAGCGCTCGAGGCCGCGTGCATCGAGTACGAGATTCGCGAACTCGAACTCGCGATCGAGCAAGGCTGGGTCCCGATGAAGCAGGCAGCGCCGCTGGCCTTCGAGTTCGATGATCGCTCGCTGGCCCGGCGCTCGGAGCTCTCCGCCAGCTTCGTGGCACTGGTCGAGCTGCGCAGCCGGCTCGCGCGCCTCTCGCCGCGCATCCTCGTGCCCCAGGTCTATCCCCCGACTCTCGCGAGCCAGATCAGCGAACGGTTGCGCGAACGCTTGCGTCTCGCCGAGCGTCTCGAGGCGGCAAGTTCGCGACTGGAAGCGCAGGAGCGCGTGTTCGAGTTGTGCGGCCAGCGCCTGACCGAGCATGCCCTGGCGAGCCGCGGGCACACGCTGGAGTGGATCATCATCGTGCTGCTCTCGGCCCAGACGGTGCTGTGGATCGTCCAGATACTCGGGAGTGGCGACCTTGGCTAGCGCACGCGTCCGGTCCGTCGACCTCGTCCGCACCACCGCGATCGCGATCATGGTGGTCGTGCACTTCGTCGAGAATCTCTCGGGAGTCGTCCCGAAGATCTCCGGCTTCGGAGCGCCGATGTTCGCGCTGCTCTCCGGCCTCAGCTACCGACTCTGGCTCGACGGCCAGCTCGCGCGCGGTGCAAGCGATGCGCTCATCTGCGTCCGTACCATCCGACGCGGCCTGTTCCTGATCGGCGCCGGAATCCTGTTCAACGTGCTCGTGTGGATGCCGCAGGACGTCTTCAACTGGGACGTGCTGACCTTCATCGGGTTCGGCTACCTGATGCTCGAGTGGGCCCGGCGCAGGAGCCTCCTCGTCTGCACGTGGGCCTGTGCCCTGCTGTTCGCCATCAGTCCGGCTGCGCGTGTGGAGGTCGACTATGCGTCATTCTGGACTGGCGGCTACTTCGAGCACGACGCCACACTGTCCGACGTGCTCAGCGGTCTGCTGGTCAGCGGCTACTTCCCCCTGCTTCCGTGGCTGTGCTATCCCTTGCTCGGCTTCATCGTGGCGAGCGTGCTGTTCTCCCACGACCGGACTTCGCGACGTGAGATCTCATGGGTCGCAAAGCTCGGTGCCTTGCTGCTCGCCGCGAGCCTCACGGCGCTGGCGCTCGAGTCACAATGGCCCGCGCTGCTCCATGGTTTCGGCGGACGCTGGCTCGGAGGCTGGACCAACTACCCCGCCACGCCCGAGTTCGTCGGCGGCACGCTGGGATTCGCGCTGCTCTACTTCGCCGCCGCCTACCGATGGCTGGACTCGCCGGGCGCGCGGGCATGGCCGCGACTCGAGCTCTGGATCGGTCGCTACAGCAGCCACGCGTTCACGCTGTACGTCCTGCACCACATCGTGCACCTGTGGCCCCTCTGGTTGCTCGCGACGGCGCGTGG
>JBEATZ010000091.1:0-5503 GCA_041161695.1 Planctomycetota bacterium
GAGGTGCCGTTCGTGTTCCGGCTGCGTCTGCCGCGACCGAACTGAGCGCCGCCGAGCCATGCGGGTATTGCCCATGGCACCGCAAGGAACAGGGCCGCACATGACGATGATGGCCCTTGCATGAACGCGGTGCGGATCGGCTGGGTCGGCCATGGGGCACGTGCGCTCGCGCTCGCCGCGAGCCTCGCGTGCGCGACCGTACTCGCCGTGTGGCATTTGCAGCCGGAGCTCGTGCACGCGCTCGATGCGCGCATCCGCCGCGCCTACGAGGAACCGTGGCTCGACCGATGGAACGCCGCGCTCGCGACGCAGGCCAACGACCCCGAGGCTGCGCTGCAGCAACTCGACGCGCTCGCACGCGACCTCGGCTTCGTGCGCGAACTCGACCGCGGCGCCGTGCTCGTGCGCATGGTCTCGCAGCACGCCCTCGCGCTCGCAACCCAGCTCGGCCGGCTCGATTCCGCGCGCTGGCACGCGCAGCGGCTCCACGCGTTCGACGATCGGGACCTCGGCGCCCTCGTGCAGTACTGCAGCCTGCTCGCTGCCGATGCGACAGGCAGGACCGAGGCCATCGCACTGCTGCGCCCCGTGGTGCAGCGCTTTCCCGGTCATGCGCCCACGGCCGGCCTGCTCGCGGCGCTGCTGCTCGCCGCAGGCGATGGTGTGGGCGCACTGGACGTCCTCGAGACGGCCGCAGGCGACACGCTGCCGGCGCAATGGGACGTGCGCTGGGGCACCGCGCCGGAGGAACAATGCTGGCTGCTGCCGGTCGCATGCGGCCCGGGCGGCCTGGTCGCCAGCTTCACCGTGGACCACGCGGCACCGCTCGTGCAGCTGGAGTTCCAGCCACCGGAGGGCCGTGCGATCGGGAGCCTCGGCGTGCAGGTCGCCGGCGCAGCCGACACGCTGGTCGCGACAGCGGCACAACCCGGGACACCGATCCGCGTGACCCTGCCTGTCCCGCAGCCCCCGGGGCGCAGCGCCTTCACGCTGCAGGTGCAGACCGGACACGCACTGCCGTCATGGCTGCGCGATGCCGTGCTCGGCGAGCCAGGCCGCGCACTCGCAGCCGCCCTCGCAACCGATGCCGCGGCTCGCGAGCGGCTCGCAAGGCTGCAGGAGCGCTGCCGATGAGGCGACTGCTCGCAACTGCGTGGCGCTGGTCGTGGCTGCCGGCTGCGTGCACGATCGCCGTGTTCGCCCACTGGGCCAACGCGACCTGGCGCCAGTACGAGGACTTCGGCCTGCGGGTGGACATCCGCCCGTATGCCATGACGCTGCACGACTGCGGCACCGAGCAGTTCGACCACATGATGCGCGGCGCGCGCATCGACTGGCAGCTCGCCGGCCTGCGCGGACCAGTCGCCGACGAGCGCAGGGCCACCATCGAGCTGTTCGTGCAGGAATCCGCGCTCACCGGCCTCGCTGCCAACCTGCCGTACTCGGGACTCGAGTACGTGGACGCGCGGTTGCGCAACGGCGACGAGGTGCAGGACGTGCGGCTCCGGCTGCGCGGCGACACCGTGCTGCACTGGGGCCATGCCAAGAAGTCGATGCGCGTGCGCACGCGCCGCAGCGAGCCGTTCCTCGGCATGCAGTCGTTCAACCTGGTTGCACCCAAGTTCCCCGAACACCTCAACAACGTGATCGGGGCACGCCTCGCCAACCGGCTCGGCCTCGCCGCGCCGCGCACGGCGCTGGTCGACGTACACCTCAACGGCAGGTTCCACGGCGTGCACGAACTGGTCGAGCAACTCGACGCCGCGACGCTCGTCGCCAACGGCCGCGCGCCGGGCACGGTGCTCGGCGGCGAGATCATCATGCTGGATGCATGGCGCGGCCTCGCACCGAGGCTGTTCGAGCGCGCGGGCTTCTGGGAGCCCGCGGACGCGGAACAAGACGCCCATGCTGCATCCTTCGCGCCGATGGTCGAGCTGGTGCAGTTGCTCAACACGCCCGCCACGACCGCGTCGATGCAGCGGCTCGGCGAGTTGCTCGACCTCGAGGCCTTCGCACGCCTCTCGGTCCTCGAACAGCTGACGCAGAGCCACCACGACGACCAGGTCCACAACTGGCGGCTCGCATGGGATCGCTACCGGCAGCGCTTCGAGCCCATCCCATGGGATCTGGTCGGCTGGTCCGAGACCATGCGGCCCGTCGAGGGCCGCCCGGTCGACACCGACCCGGTGTACAGCACCCTGCACGAACTGCTGCACATGCACGCAGGCTTCCTCGCCGCGCGCGAGCGCACTCTGCGCGATTTCCGCGACCGTGGCGGTCTGGAGTGGCTGCTCGCCGAGGTCGATGCCGAGACGCGCGCACTGCTCGGTGCGGTGCCTGCGGATCGCAACCTGCGGCCGCTCGACGACGACGAGGTGGTGCGCGCCGTCAGCGCGTTCCGGTCCTTTGTCGCGACTGCAGCCAGCGAGCTCATGGCAACCGTGCTGGAGGATCGTCCCGCCATCCGCTGGCAGGTGGCCGATGGTTCTCCGGGAATCCTGCGGCTGGAACTCTCGAACCGCAGGGCGCCGGATGCGCTCGAGGTGGAGTTCGCCGCGCCCCTGCCTGCCGGCGCGACGGCGACCCTGCTGGTGCCACGCCACGACGGGATCGAGCGCATCGACCTCCGCGGCCTCGTCCGCGTGCAGGGCCGCCGCCTGCGGCTGGACCTGCCGCTGGTCGCGGAACTCGGACGCCTGTGGCGCCTCGACCGCGAGGGCTACGGCTTCCGCAACAACCGCAGGCACGTGCTGCCCACCACCGTGGCCGTGGAACTCTCGCCCGCGGCCCTTACTCCCGTCGTCGCCGTGGACGCGTGCGCGGGCGACGTGCGGCACGCTCTGGAGCGCACCGCCAACCCCTCCCTGCGCCCGGTCGAGTCGTGGTTCTGCCCGGTTCCGCCGGGGTCCGCGGGCGAACGCACCTGGTCGGGCGAAGTGACCGTCGACGCGGACCTCACGGTGCACGAGACCCTGCGCATCGCCCCGGGCACCGTCGTGCGGCTCGCGCCGGGCGCATCGCTCACGTGCAGGGGGCGGGTGCACGCCGCGGGCACCGAGGCACAGCCGATCCGCTTCGTGCCGCGCACCCCGGGATCGCCCTGGGGCGCAGTGACCCTGCTGGGACGCGGCACCGCCGGCTCGAGGCTCGATCACTGCGGTTTCGAGGGCGCCGGTGGCTCCAGCGACCCCCACCGCGAGCGGCCTGCAGCGCTGGCCGTGCACGACACCGATGCCGTGGTGCTGCACAAGTGCCACTTTCGCGACAACGGGACGGTCGACGCCGCCCTCCACGCAGCCTATGCAGGCATCGTGCTCCAAGGCACCACGATCGAGGGCCCGTGCGGCAACGGCATTCGCGCCACGCGCAGCGGCATCGTGCTCGACGGATGCACGTTCCGCGACCTGCGCGGCGACGCACTGCAGCTGGAAGCGGCTCGCACAGCCGTGCTGCAGGGCTCCCTCGACCGCGTGGCCGGCAGGGCGCTGTTCGCCGGCTCCGGGAGCGAGGCCGTGCTCGTCGACACCAGGGTTACGGACGCGGGCATCGCGCTCGAGGCCGTGGACGGATCCACGGTGCAGGCAGCCAACTGCGAGCTGGTGCGCTGTGCTGCACCAGTGCGGGCCGGCAGCACGCGGCGGAGCATGCCGGGCGCAACCGTCGCGGTCGCCAACTCGGTGCTGGCATCGACCACGGTCCAACCTGCTGCCGAGGCGCGCAGTGCGATCACCTTCACCGACTGCCGCATCGACGCACCGCCCGGGGGCGCGGCCCTGCCGGCACGCGTGCAGTTCGTCGACTGCGACGGCGGCGCCACAGCGATGCGCACGGCAGCGAACACGCTGACGGTCTCGCCGGCGCTGCGCCGCCTTGCAGGGTCGCACTGGCGCGAGATCCGCATCGACGTGCGGGGGGTGACCGATGGCCGCTGATGCGAGACGCACCCAGCTCAGCTTCCTGCGGTTCGAGTTCAAGTACGTGCTCGACCAGCAGCTGCGCGAGCAGGTCGAGGCCGAACTCGCCCATTTCGTCGAGCTCGACCCGTGGGTGTCGAAGCAGCAGCACAACCAGTACCCGGTGCGCAGCCTGTACTTCGACGACGCGCACTGGACCACGTTCCGCGACAAGATCGACGGCCTGCACACGCGCTCCAAGTTCCGCTTGCGCACCTACGGCAGTGGCACCGCCGACGCGGGCGCGCCGCTGTTCCTCGAGCTCAAGGGCCGCGTCAACAACCTCGTCTTCAAGCACCGCACGCCGGTCGATGCCTCGCTCGACCGCAGCCTGCGCGGCAGCGCGCTCGCCCACCGGGTTGCCGAACTGGCGGCACCGGGCGACGTGCGCGACCAGTTCCTCTTCCAGCTGCACCGCCGGGACCTGCGCCCCGTCGTGCTCGTCGACTACCTGCGCCGGCCCTACACGAGCCGCTTCGACCCCGAGTTCCGCGTCACCTTCGACGCCCAGCTCGCGGCATGGGCCCACGACGGCATCGTGCCGCCTGCCGGGGCCAACCGCCGCCTGCTCGTGCCCGGCCACACCGTGATGGAGGTCAAGTTCCGCCACCACGTGCCTGCATGGTTCCACCGGATCGTGCAGGCGTACGAGCTGCGGCGGGTTTCCATCTCGAAAGTCTGCACTGCGGTCCAGACTCTCGGCCTGGCTGCCGAAACACACTGATCCCGGAGACACCCATCCCATGGCCACGGCACTCGACCTCGTGATCCAGAACCCGCTGCAGGCGCCCGCGGACATCGTCCAGGTGTTCGGCGCGTTCGACTTCGTGGTCAACATCGGCCTCGCCACGCTGCTCGGCCTGGTGCTGGCACTCGTCTACCGCCACACCCACAAGGGCCTCTCCTACTCGCAGTCGTTCACCCAGACGATCCTGCTGATCGCCGTCATCGTCGCCATCGTGATGATGACCATCGAGAACAGCCTCGCGCGCGCCTTCGCGCTGGTGGGCGCCCTCTCGATCATCCGCTTCCGCACCGTCGTCAAGGACACGCGCGATACGGCCTTCGTCTTCTCCGCCCTCGCCATCGGCATGGCCTGCGGCACCGCGATGTACGAACTCGCCGTCATCGGCACTGCCTTCCTGTGCGCGATCGTGTTCGTGCTCTACGCCACCAACTTCGGCGCGCTCTACAAGAGCGAGTTCGTGCTGCGCTTCACCTTCGAGCAGGGCAAGGACAGCTCCGCCTACCTGACCCCGATCCAGGAAGCCGCGCGCCGCTCCAACCTGCTGCACATCGAGCCCTCGGGCGACGGCCGCACGCTGCGCCTCACCTACGACATCACCCTCAACAAGGACGCCACGGCCGAGAAGCTGGCGGCCGTGCTGGGCAAGGTCGCGGGCGTGTCCGACGTCGTGCTGATCGTGTCGAAGCAGGACGTCGACTACTGACCGGGGGCGTTCGGGTGGCGTTTGCCGGGCCGCGCGTTCCGAAGGCCCGCCGGGCCGGGTAGCGTGCGTGCTGCCCAGAGAAACGCCATGAAACAAATC
>JBEATZ010000126.1:0-2553 GCA_041161695.1 Planctomycetota bacterium
GGCGCGTGCGCGACGTGGCCACGGGCGCAGACCTGCCCGACGTGCTCACGTGGTCGAAGTTCTCGTCGGCCGCGTGGACGCACGACGGCAAGGGCTTCTTCTACCAGCGCTACCCGGCGCCCAAGGAAGGCGAGGTCTACCAAGCCGAGACCCGCAACCCGCAGCTGGTCTACCACGTGCTCGGCACGGCCCAGTCGGAGGACAAGGTGGTGTACGAGCGCCCCGACCAGCCCACGTGGGGCTTCGGCGGCCAGGTGACCGAGGACGGCCGCTACCTCCTGCTCAACATCTGGGAGGGCACGAGCGAGAAGAACCGCATCGCCTACGTCGACCTGCAGGCCGAGGGCTGGCCGGTGACGCCGCTGCTCATGGACGCCGACGCGGCCTACGACTTCCTCGGCAACGACGGCACGAAGTTCCACTTCCGCACCAACAAGGGCGCGCCGCGCGGCTTCGTCGCCTCGCTCGACATCACGGACGCGGAGAAGCAGTGGCAGGTGCTGGTGCCGCAGACGAAGGACACGCTCGAGGGCGCCGGCATCCTCGGCGAGCGCCTCGTGCTGACCTACCTGAGCGACGCCGTGCACAGCATCCGGCTGCACAAGCTCGACGGCAGCGCGGACGGCGAGGTGGCCCTGCCCTCGCTGGGCGCCGTGGCCGGGTTGTCCGGCAAGCGCAACCAGGGCGAGATGTCGTTCAGCTTCACCTCGTTCCTCTATCCCACCACCACGTGGCGCTACGACTTCGCCACGCGCAAGCTCGAGGCCTTCCGTCCGCCGCAACTCGCCTTCGACACCACGCCTTACGTGGTCGAGCGCGTGTTCCCGCAGAGCAAGGACGGCACGCGCCTGTGCCTGTTCCTCGTGCGCCGCAAGGATGCGAAGCTCGACGGCTCGAACCGCACCTACCTGTACGGCTACGGCGGCTTCAACATCTCCATGACGCCCAACTTCTCCGTCGCGCGCCTCGCGTGGCTGGAACAGGGCGGCATCTACGCGCACGCGGTGCTGCGCGGCGGCGGCGAGTACGGCCAGGAATGGCACGAAGCCGGCATGCTGGGCAGCAAGCAGAACGTCTTCGACGACTTCATCGCCTGCGCGGAGTACCTGGTGCGCAACCAGTACACCAAGCCCTCGCGCCTCGCGATCGGCGGCGGCTCCAACGGCGGCCTGCTGGTGGGCGCCTGCATCACGCAGCGTCCCGACCTGTTCGGCGCCGGCATCCCCGAGGTGGGCGTGCTCGACATGCTGCGCTACCACAAGTTCACGATCGGCTGGGCGTGGGCCGTCGAGTACGGCAGTTCGGACAAGGCCGAGCAGTTCCCGTGGCTGATCGCCTACTCGCCGCTGCACCGCGTGCAGGACGGCGCGAGCTACCCCGCGACGATGGTGATGACCGGCGACCACGACGACCGCGTGGTGCCCGGCCACTCGTTCAAGTTCGCCGCGCGCCTGCAGGAGGCGCAGGGCGGCCCGGCCCCCATCCTCGCGCGCATCGAGACCAACGCGGGCCACGGCGCCGGCAAGCCCACGTCCAAGCTCATCGACGAGGCCGCCGACCGCTGGGCGTTCCTGCTGCGCGTGCTCGACTGACGACGGGACGGCGCGCTGCCACGGCTCAGGGCCGCGGCAGCACCTGCCATGCAGCCTCCGCGCCCGCGTGCAGGTCCACGACCTGCACGTGCGCGCCCATGGGCGCCCACACGCACGGATCGGTGGGCCCGAACCACAGCACGCTGGGCACCGCGAGCGCAGCCGCGAGGTGCGACGTGCCGCTGTCGTTGCCCACGAACGCCCATGCGGCAGCCAGCCGCTGCACGAGCTCGCGCGGCTGCGGGCACACCTCGAAGGTGACGGGCACGGGCCAAGACCACGCGCGCGGGTCGTCGCGCTCGAGTTCGACCGGGCCCACCAGCACCACGAGGGGCCGGCCTGCGCCGTGCGCGCGCGCGGCGAGTTCGAGCCATGCGGCACGCGGTGCGCACTTCGTCCGGCTGCCGCTGCCGGGCGCGAGCCACAGCGCTGCGCCTGGGGCGGGCGCATGGGTGTACAGAGGTACGTGCAGCGCATCCGCGTCCGCGAGCCCCAGCATCCGCAGGTGCTGGCGCGCCATGGGCATCGCCTCCCAGCACGGCCGCGGGTCGAACACCACCACGTGCTGCGCCGTGCCGCGCAGCTGCGCGAGTTCGAGGTGGTCCCCCACCACGAGTTCGCTGTGCAACCACGAGTGCAGCTGCGCAGGATCACCGACGATGCGGCCGAGGCCGAGGGCCTCGGTCGACACGGCTGCATCCACGGCGCCGAGCGCGTGCACCACGGCAGCATGCTCGGCCACGCCTGCAAGGCGCAGCACGACATGCGGGTGCAGGGCGCGCAACGCGCGCAGCACCGGCAGCATCAGCAGCGTGTCCCCCAGCGCGCCGCGGCGGACGCACAGGATGCTGCGCACGGTCGGGACGACGACTTCGGGTGCGGACATGGCGGCCATGGAATGCAAACGGGCGGCTCGCGTCCCGTGGGACCCGGCCGCCCGCGCGTGGCTGGGATCAGGTGA
>JBEATZ010000146.1:0-8010 GCA_041161695.1 Planctomycetota bacterium
GCCGCGCCGCGGCGGCTTGCCCCGCACCCGACGAACCCACCACACCCCGCCAACCGCCATGGCCTACAGCGACAAGGTCCTCGACCACTACCAGAACCCGCGCAACGTCGGCTCGCTCGACAAGAACGACCCCAACGTCGGCACCGGCGTCGTCGGCGCGCCCGAATGCGGCGACGTGATGAAGCTGCAGATCAAGGTCGACGGCAACGGCAACATCGTCGACGCCAAGTTCAAGACCTACGGCTGCGGCTCGGCCATCGCCTCGTCCTCCCTCGCCACCGAGTGGCTCAAGGGGTCGACGATCGATGCAGCCCAGAACATCCGCAACACGCAGATCGTCGAGGAGCTCTCGCTCCCGCCGGTGAAGATCCACTGCTCGGTGCTCGCCGAGGACGCGATCAAGGCGGCCATCGAGGACTACCGCCAGAAGCAGGCGAAGCGCACCGGCGGCGAGGCCGCAGGCAGCTGATGCCACGCACGAGGTGAAACCATGACCGAAGCCAAGCCCACCGATCCTGTTGCCGCGACCGCGCCCGAAGCCGGGACCGCCACGGCGGTCCCGAAGCGCGGGGTGGTCCTCACCGAGCGCGCGGCGAAGGAGATCACCCGCGTGATCGCCGAGAACAAGCTGCCCGAGGGCACCTGGGTCCGCGTGGGCGCCAAGGGCGGCGGCTGCTCGGGCTTCACCTACGTGCTCGACTTCGACCAGGCCGGCCCCACCGAGTTCGACCTCACCTACGAGCAGCACGGCATCAAGGTCGTGGTCGACAAGAAGAGCGAGTTCTTCATGGGCGGCACCATCCTCGACTTCAACGACGGGTTGCTCGACCGCGGCTTCGTCTTCAAGAACCCGCTTGCGACCGGCTCCTGCGGCTGCGGCACCTCCTTCTCCGCCTGACCCGCACCCGAGCGCCGTGGACCCGTTCGTGATCTTCGGGCTGCCTCACAGCCTCGCGCTGGACGAGCGCGCCCTCGAGAAGCGCTACCTGCAGCTCTCACGCGAGGTCCACCCCGACCACAACCGCGCCGACCACCACGACGACTGCGTGGCGGTGCTGCACCGCGCCGCCGAGCTCAACGACGCGTGGCGCACGCTGCGCGACCGCTGGGAGCGCGCGCGCTTCGTGCTGGAGACCGCGCAGCCCGGCGTCATGGACGCGACCAAGGTGCTCGAACCCTGCTTCCTCGCCGAGGCGATGGACGAGGCCGAGGCCGTGGCGGAGGCGAGCGCGAAGGCCGCCCCCGACCTCGAGCGCAGGATCCAGCTGCAGGTGGACCGCTGCTGGCAGCGCATCTGCGAGTCGCATGCACGTGCGGACTTCCGCGGCGCGGCCACCGCGCTCCACGAGTCCAAGTACCACCGCAAGGCGCTGCTGGACCTGGAGGCGAAGCTGTGACCACGGCACAACCCGCGAGCGGCCGCGTCGTGCTGGGCATCGACCTCGGCACCACCAACAGCCTGGCTGCCGTGCGCAGCGCCAAGGCCCCCCACGTGCTGCGCGACCGCGATGGCGAGGCGCTCATCCCGTCGGTGATCTGCTTCCACCCGGACGGCCGCACCATCGTGGGCCGCGCCGCGAAGGACCTGCGCCTCGAGCTGCCCGACCGCACGATCTTCTCGGTGAAGCGCCTCATCGGCCGCAGCGGCGCTGAAGTGGCCGCCGAGGCCGGCAACCTCCCCTACCGCGTGGTGGCCGGCGAGCGCGGACTCGTCCGCGTTCAGGCCGGCGACCGCTCGTGGTCGCCCGAGGAACTGTCGGCCATGGTGCTGCGCGAGGTGCGCGCCACCGCCGAGGCAGCCCTCGGCATCCCCGTGGGCCAGGCCGTCATCACCGTGCCCGCCTGGTTCGACGACGCGCAGCGCCAGGCCACGCGCGACGCAGCCGCGCTCGCCGGCCTCGAGTGCCTGCGCATCCTCAACGAACCCACGGCCGCCAGCCTCGCCTACGGCATCGACGGCTCCAAGGACGGCACCGTGCTGGTGTACGACCTCGGCGGCGGCACCTTCGACGTGTCCGTGCTGCGCATCGAACAGGGCGTGTTCCGGGTGCTCTCCACCTCGGGTGACACGCACCTCGGCGGCGACGACTTCGACCAGCTGCTCGCCGACCGCATCCTCGCGGCGCTGCGCGAACAGACGGGCTCGACGGAGGCTCCCGACCCCTACGTGCTGCAGGCGGTGAAGGCCTCGGCCGAGGGCCTCAAGATCCGCCTCAGCAGCGAGGAACGCGCCACCCTGCACCTCGACCTGGGCAGCCGTGGCAGCGTCGACCTCGTGGTCACCCGCGCCGAGTTCGAGCAGCTCATCGCCGCGCTCGTCGACCGCACGCTGCAATGCTGCCGCCGCGCGCTCAAGGACGCGGGCCTGCGCACCGACCAGGTCGACGACGTGGTTCTCGTGGGCGGATCGACGCGCGTGCCGCTCGTGCGCGCGCGCATCGAGGAGTTCGCCGGCAGGAAGCCGCACACGGGCGTCGATCCCGACCTTGCCGTGGCACTCGGCGCCGCCATCCAGGCCGACGTCATGGCCGGCAACGACAAGTCGCTGCTGCTGCTCGACGTCATCCCGCTCTCGCTGGGCATCGAGACGCTCGGCGGCGCGATGCAGAAACTCATCCTGCGCAACAGCACCATCCCCACCAGCGTCACCGAGGAGTTCTCGACCGCAGTGGACGGCCAGACGTCGGTGGACATCAACGTCCACCAGGGCGAACGCGAGCTGGTGCGCGACTGCCGCAAGCTCGGCCACTTCCGCCTCGCAGGCATCCCACCGATGCCCGCCGGCCTGCCGCGCGTGGCGGTGACCTTCCTCGTCGACGCCGACGGCCTGCTGCGCGTGACCGCACGCGAGCAGCGCACCGGCACCGAGGCCGGCATCCGCCTCACCCCGAGCCACGGACTCACCCGCGACGAGGTGCGCCGCATGATGCTCGACTCCATCGAACACGCGCAGGCCGACTACGTGGCGCGCGAGATCATCGACCTGCGCAACAAGGCACAGGCCATGGTGAAGGGCACGCGCAAGGCGCTCGAACTCGCCGACCTGCCGCCCGACCAGACCTGGGCGGTGCAGAAAGGCGTGCGCGAGCTGGAGAAGCTGCTTGCTGCCGGTGCCGAAGCCGCGGCGCTCAAGGCGGCTGCCGACGAACTCAGCAAGCGCACTGCCGTGATCGCAGACGACGTGATCAGCACCGCCGTGCGCAAGGCGCTGCAGGAGGAACAGAAGGGATCATGAGCACCACCACCAGGCTCGAGGTCACGGGCAACCCCGGGACATTCCGCATCGAGGTGGGTCAGAGCATCCTCGAGGCCGCCATGGACCAGGGCATCCCGCTCGACCATGCCTGCGGCGGCGTGTGCGCCTGCTCGACCTGCCACGTGAAGGTGCAGTCCGGGCTCGAATGCCTGAGCGAGGCGAGCGAGGACGAACTCGACCAGCTCGACGAGGCACGCAACGTGGGACTCGATTCCCGCCTCGGCTGCCAGGCACGGCTGCTGCGCGCGCCCGCGTCAGGCGCCGTGCGCATCACGATCCCGCAGTGGAACGTGAACCTGGTGAAGGAAGGGCACTGAGCCCGCGCTGCATCACCGCGCGCCGTCGACCGGCGTACGCCCGCTGAGTGCAAAGGCCTGGGCGAGTCGATCTGCGAGCTCGTTGAGGCGGATGGGCTTCTGGATCACGCCATCGGCGCCGTGCTCGCGGAATGTCCTGCCGTCGGCGGCGATCGGGTCGCCGCCGGTCAGCATGAGCACGAGCGGCCGGAGTTCGGGCGGACGTGCGCCGAGGTGGCGCAGCACGTGGACCCCGTCGCCGTTGGGCATCCAGCCGTCGAGCAGCAGGATGTCGACGGGCTGGGCACCCAGCATGGCAAGCACCTGTTCGCCCTCACCGGCCTCGAGGATGGCCGCACCGCTGCGCGAGAGGCCGCGCACGAGGGTGCGGCGGAGCTTCTCCTCGTCGTCCGCGATCAACACGCGCAGGCCCTCGAGCTTGGACATCGGACGTTCTTCGACCTTCGGAACCGGGATGGCGGGAGTCAGCATCGTCATGGCGGCATCCTCGACGGGCAACGGATTCCCGGTCGCTTGCACCCGGGTGCCCCACCATCGGCAGGATGCCGCGGTTCCCGCATGGGCCGATGGGCTGAGGCACGGTGCCCGCCCCGGTGGGACGGGCCTCATGGCACGACCGTCACGTTCGTGAACGTCGCGCCGAGCCGTGCCGCACTCGACCCGCCCGCAACCGCCAGTCCCACGGTCACCACGGCGTTCATGGACAGCTTGGCGTTGTTCACGCGCGTCCAGCTCGCGCCATCGGCACTGCGGTAGGCGGTGATCGTCGTGCCGCTGCGCACGAGCCGCAGCCAGACCGGCACGGGTGCGGCGCCGGTGTCGGCGGTGCTGGTGGATCGGTTGAGGGAGTTGCGGCGGATCCACAGCAACCTGCCGTCGTTGCGCCTGCCGAGGAAGTGGTGCTTCGCCCCCGCCGCGGTGGTCTCGCGGATCATCACGCCGGCAAGGCCGGTTGCGGCGCCGCCCGACACGGACGCGAGCTGCACGCGGATCTCGCCGTCGCCCGTCATCGTCGTCCACGCATAGCGGAAGCTGTCGGCGCTGCCGGCGAGGCCGGCGCCTGCGCCCTGCAGGGCGTACCTGCCCAGCGCGGCGTCCCACGTGGCGGAGCCCGCGAGCCCGACGTTGCCGACGTCAGCCGTGCTCCAGCCCACGGGCAGCGCGCCGCCCGCGCCCGACGTGGTGACCGTGACGGTGGCAGACGCCGAGGTCAGCTGCCCGTCGGTCACCGTGAAGGAGAACGTGTCGATGCCGCTCCAGCCGGCTGCAGGCGCGTAGGTCAGGTTGGGCGGCGTGCCGCCTAGCAGGCCGTGCAACGGCAGGGTTGCGACCTGGAACGTGATGGGATCGAGGTCGGGATCCGAACCCGTCAGCGTGATCGCCACCTGCTGCCCGTGGTTGGTGGCCACGGACTGCGCGTTGGCGACCGGCGCGCGGTTGCCCGCGGGGCCCTTGAGTGCCGCGATCTCCGCCCACAGCGCGGGATTGCGCCAGCCCGGCGCGGACAACTGCAGGTCCCAGATGGCGATGCCCGAGGGCGCGGCGAGGTCGAAGCGCACCTCCTGCACGTGCGCGAGGGCCGAGGTGCCGCGGCCGCTGCTCGTGCCCCAGTTGTCGACCCAGGCCGGGAAGCCCATCAGGATCGCGCTCGCGGGGTACCCGGCGTTCACGCCAGCCTGCTGCTGGTAGCTGTACTTGTGCCAGGTGGTGCCGCCCTCGAAGAGGTCGGTGTAGCCCATCGAGTGGACCTGGTCGACCTTGCCCACCCAGTCGGGCCACCACGTGTGGTTCGGCGCGTTCCAGATGTAGTGGAACGAGTCGACGGTGAGCAGCTTGTTGCGCGCGCGCACGGCCGTGGACAGTTCGTTGACGAAGGCGCCGAAGGCGGCGCGGTCGGCATCGAGACTGCCGAGCCCCTCGAGGTCGAGGTCGATGCCGTCGAGCGCGAGGCGGTCCATCTCGGCCACGAGGGCGTGGACGAAGGTGGTGCGGTTGGTGGCGAAGGCGCTGCGCGCGAGGTTCCAGTCCCAGCTGCCGGTGTTGTTGTAGATGGTCAGCAGGACCTTGATGCCGTTGGCCGTGCCCCAGTTGCGCCACCACGCCACGTCCGTGTCGCGCGGCACGTACCATTCGTGGTTCGCGTACTTGATCGTGCCGTTGGCGTTGGGCGTCCAGAACTGCAACCCCACCCGCGTGAGGCCGTCCCTGGCGTCGTGGCTGCCGAAGTCCGCGGTCACCGCGGACTGGCACTGGCTGATGGCATAGGGCGGCACCCAGCCGATGACCTCGAGGCCCTGGGCGAGGGCGCCGGAGACGAACGCGGACAACACGAGCAGCACGCGGAGCAGCGGGTTCATGGATCCTCCAGCCTCCGAGGCTAGGGACCGCCGGCAGCAGGCGGCATGGGCCGCAGGGCGCAACGGCGCGGGGCACGTGCCCCTTCGGCATCGCATCGGGAGGCGCTGCCCGCTATCACCTCCGCCCATGAGCGTGCTTGCACACCGCGACCCCATGGGCATCTACCAGGTGCTCTTCTCCTTCGCTGCCCAGACCGGTTCCTACATCGGCGATCCCGGCACCCGCCCGATGAGCCAGGGCTTCCCGCTGGTGACCAAGGTGCCCGGCGGCCCCGAACTCCCCGCCTCGCTGCCGGTCACCGCCACGGACCGCATGTACCCCAAGGCCGACGGCACGCCCGCGCTCAAGGAGGCCATCGCCGCGTACTACAACGCGCACTACGGCTGCAAGCTGACCTCCGCCAACGTGATGATGTTCGCCGGCGGCCGCCCCGCGCTCATGGCGCTGCTGGCGATGATGCAAGACGACTGGCGCGTCTCGATCGAGGAGACCGAGTACACGCCGTACTGGGACATGCTGCGCCACTGCAACCGCGACTTCGTCGTGGTGCCGAGCAACAAGGCCAACCGCTTCCGGCCGTCGCTGGAGGACCACCGTGCCGCGTTCCGCGCTTCGGGCAAGGGCGGCCGGCAGGTGCTGCTGCGCAGCAACCCGGGCAACCCCACGGGCGTCGCGCTCACCCACGACGACCTGCGCAACCTCGCCACGTGGAGCCAGCAGCCCGACTTCGCGGCCATCATCGACGAGGCCTACGAGTTCTTCCTCGATCCCGAGCCCATGAGCGTGCTCGCGCACGTGAAGGACATCGAGACCTCCAACGTGTTCGTCGTCGGCGCAGCCACCAAGGGCCTGCAGGCGCCGGGCGCGCGCACCGGCTGGATCATCGGCCCCAGCAAGCAGCTCGAGGTCTTCAAGAACTTCTCCTCCTATGCGATGGGCGGCATCTCGCAGTTCTCGCAGAACTACGTGCTGCAGTTGCTGGAGCCGAAGCGCGCGGCGCATGCGCGCAAGGCCGTGGCCGACTTCTACAACCAGCAGCGCAAGCGCTACTGCGAGGCGCTGCGCGCGCTCGGCTGCACCGACTACACCGGCAAGGGCGGCTTCTACTGCTGGGTCGAGCTGCCGAACGGCCTGACGGCCGCAGAGTGCAACCGCAGGCTCTTCGCCCAGAAGGCGGCGATCCTGCCGGGCGAGCTGTGCGACATGCACCGCCGCGGCGAGAAGTCGCCGCTCGCCACCTTCATCCGCGTGTCGTTCGGTCCGCGCGCGCCCGAGGACTTCGAGGGCGACATCGCCGTGCTGACGAAGGCGATCCGCGGCTGAGGCGAGGGGCGCGCGCGGCGGTGCGCGATGGTTCCGCTGCACGGCGCTGGCTAGAGTGTCCGTCCCAACGATGCCCCTCCCGCACCAGGACCTCACGCTCGTCGCCAACACGATCCGTGGCCTCGCCATGGATGCCGTCCAGCAGGCCAACTCAGGCCACCCGGGCATGCCCATGGGCATGGCCGATGCAGCTGCGGTGCTGTGGACCGAGTTCCTGCGCTACGACCCGGCTGACCCGCAGTGGCACGGCCGCGACCGTTTCGTCTTGTCGGCGGGTCACGGCTCGATGCTGCTGTACTCGCTGCTGCACCTCGCGGGCTTCGACCTCGCGCTCGACGACCTGAAGCGCTTCCGCCAGTTGCACAGCCGCACGCCGGGGCACCCGGAGGTCGGCGAGTCCGCGGGCGTCGAGACCACCACCGGCCCGCTGGGCCAGGGCTTCGCCAACGGCGTGGGCATGGCGCTTGCCGCGCGCATGGAAGCTGCGCGCTTCGGCCACCAGGGCCTGTGCAGCCGCGTGTTCGGCATCGTGAGCGATGGCGACCTGATGGAGGGCATCAGCGCCGAGGCCGCCGCGCTCGCCGGCCACCTGAAGCTCGCCAACCTCGTCTACCTGTACGACGACAACCGCATCACCATCGAGGGCAACACCGACCTCGCGTTCACCGAGGACGTCTCGATGCGGTTCCGCGCGAGCGGCTGGGACGTGCACGATGCGGATGGTCATGACTTCGCATCCGTGCGGGCGGCGCTGCA
>JBEATZ010000163.1:0-3458 GCA_041161695.1 Planctomycetota bacterium
GGTCGCGCGCCAGGCGCAGGCGACGGCGCAACTGGTCCGCGACCAGAACGCAGATCTGCGCATGCGTGCCATCGAGGCCGGCCGCGCCGTGGCGATGGTCGAGGAGCGACTCGCCAAGGCACGGGGCGAACTCGGGTCCGCCACGGCCGAGCGTGCCGCGGCCGCAGCAGCCCTCGAGGGCCAGCAGGTCCTCGCACAGGCAGGCGGCACCTACCCGGTGGCCCTGGCGAAGGCGCGCGCTGCGCTCGACGGGGCCGAGGCGGTGCTCGTGGCCCGGGTCGCCGAGGTGGCTGCCATGGAGCGCCAGTTGCTGGCCGAACAGTTGGCGCTGGTGCTCGCAGAGGAACTCGCCCGCATGCCGGTCGAACTCGATGGCACGCATGCGCAGATCTGCGTTCTGGTCGCGGACCAGTTGCGCCGTCGCCTGCGCCTGGCGCGCGACCTCCAGTTCGCGTTCGCGCAGCGCCACCTCGACCTCCGCGCGCTCGAAGGCCGCGGACAACTCTGCGCTGGCGAGGCGCGCGAGGACCGTCTCACCGCGCTTCACCTCGGCGCCCTCGAGCACGAGGACCTCCTCGACCCTCCCGCTCACGAGCGGCACGACCTCGACGGCGAAGGGCTCGGGCTCGATCCAGCCCGCTGCCTCGGCGAGAACGCGACTGGCCGACCCCGAGGCCGCCGTTGCCGCCTGCCTCGGCTGCACCATCGCCACCTCGCGCACCGGACGGAACAGCGGCCACGCGAAGCTCAGGGCGAGGACGAGGGCTCCCAGCACCGCGCATCCGGTGACGAGCCGTGGCCCAAGGGGTCGCCGCGGCACGGGAGCGGCGGCATCGGGACGCATCCGCAGGGCGGTCAGGTCGACTTGGCTCACTGTGCGATCTCCTTGCGGGGCCAGCCCGCGGCAAACGCTGCGCGCACGCGGCTGCGCGCGGCCTCGAGGGCTGCCATGCGGTACTCGCCTGCATCGCGCACGGCCATGGCCGCCGCCTCCGAGAGCGGGTCGAAGGCAGCGGGTTCGGTGGCGACGGCTGCCATGGCCGCGGCGAGGGCTGCTGCGCTCGCGGCTGCGGCCGCCCGAGCAGCCACCAGACGGGCCTCGTCCACGTCGTTCGCGAGCATGGCATCCACGGCATCCGCACGCGCCGACGCGATGGCACCGCGCAACTCGGCTGCGCGCGCCGCGCGCAGTTCGCGTGCAGCACGTGCCGGTCCGTCCGCGAACACCGGCAGCACGAGGTACCCCATGGCGTTCCACATCGAGCCGTCGGACCAGCCGAACTCCGGCCCCACCCTGAGGCTCGGGTACTGGGCCGCAACCGCCTCGCGGAACTCCGCGTCCGCCTGCTCGAGGACCGCTGCCGCCACCAGCACGTCCGGTCGGCGCAGGAGCGCCTCGTCGAGCATCTCGACCTCGGCGCGCGCGAACGGGAACACGGCTGGTGCATCGACCTCGAACTCCACTTCCGCGCCCAGGCCCAGTTGTGCACCGAGCGCGACGAGGTTGGACTCGCGCATGGCGACGATCCCCATCGCCTCGGCCCTCGACCCCTGCTGCGCAGCCTCGAGGCGCGCCACTGCGACGGGCGAGGCCAGTCCGGATGCGGCGAATGGCGCGGCCTCGACCGGGATCACAACGGGCGCGATCCCTTCCAATGCCGACTCCACGGCATACGCGGTCACCACCTCGCGCGCGACCTCCCAGCGCGCCTGCGCCAGCTGCGAGAAGGCCGCACGGTGCCGTGCGTCGACCGTGGCCAGGGCGGCGCCGCGCTGGCCGAGTCCGAGCCACGCCACCGGGTCGACCATGGGCGCGAGCGTCTCCTCGCCGCCGCGCACCTCGACCTCGAGGTCGAGGCCCGGGACCGCCTCGGCCAAGGCACGCACCTCGGCCTCCAGCGCCTGGAGGCGCGGGTTGTGCGCGAGCGCATGCGCCAGTGCGCGCGGCAGGTCGAACCGCCCGCCCGGCACGGCGGCGAGCTGCGCAGCAGCGGCCTCCGCACCCATGGGGATCGCGTCGTGGCTGGCGCAGGCGCACGCGAGCACCGCGGCCAGCGCGCATGCAGGCACCAGTCGGGGGGTCATGGGGCGCAGCCTACCGCCGCGACACCGGTCGCGACAGGCATCCCGAGTGCGGAGCCGAATCGGCCGGCGATGCTTGGGGCCGGCACCGGCTCCGCCCCATGATGGCGCCATGCGCACCTGGCCCGTCCTCTCGACGCTCCTCGTCCTCGCTGCATGCACCACCATGACGGACTCGCCCGAACCGACCGCCGCCACCCGCGACCCGCACAGCCGTGCGGAGCCTGATCGCGTGGTGGTGCGGCACCTCGACCTCGACCTCACGCTCGACTTCGCGCAGTCCACCGCACGCGGGCGCGCAGCCCTCACGTTGGTGCGACACGACCCCGCGGCGCCCCTCGTGCTCGACACCCGCGACCTCGCCATCGAACGCGTGACGGATGCAACCGGGCGCGAACTGCCGTTCCGCCTCGGCACCGAGGATCCCATCCTCGGCAGCGCACTCACCGTCGAACTCCGCGGCGAGACGCGCGTCGTGGTGGTCCACTACGCAACGACGAGGGACGCAGCCGCGTTGCAATGGCTCGCGCCGACACAGACCGCCGGTGGCACCCATCCCTTCCTGTTCACCCAGGGGCAGGCAATCCTCACCCGCACCTGGATCCCCATCCAGGACTCGCCTGGCGTGCGCCTGACGTGGAACGCGCGCATCCGCGCCCCGGAGGGGCTCGTGCCGCTCATGAGCGCGAGCACGAGCGAACCGGACCCGGACGGCGGCACGCGCTTCGGCATGCACATCCCGGTGCCGAGCTACCTCATCGCGCTCGCCTGCGGAAACCTCGTGCAGCGCGAGATCTCGCCGCGCTGCGCGGTCTGGGCCGAACCCGCGACCATCGACCTCGCCGCCAGCGAGTTCGCCGACACCGAGCGGATGATCGTGGCGTGCGAGGAGCTCTACGGTCCCTACGCGTGGGGCCGTTACGACATCCTCGTGCTGCCGCCGAGCTTCCCGTTCGGCGGCATGGAGAACCCGTGCCTCACCTTCGCCACGCCCACGATCCTCGCCGGCGATCGCTCGCTGGTGTCGCTCATCGCGCACGAACTCGCCCACAGCTGGTCCGGCAACCTGGTGACCAATGCCACTTGGAACGACTTCTGGCTCAACGAGGGTTTCACCGTCTACCTCGAACAACGCATCCTGGAGCGCATCTACGGGCCCGAGCGCGCGGCCATGGAGATCGAGCTCGCGATGCAGGGGCTCGAAGAGGAACTCGCAACGCTCCAACCCTGCGACCAGTGCCTCCGCCTGGAACTCCAGGGCCGCGATCCTGACGACGGCATGACCGCGGTGGCCTACGACAAGGGCGCGGCGTTCCTGCGCCGCCTCGAGCAGCTCTACGGGCGCGATCGCTTCGACCGGTTCGTGCGCGGCTACT
>JBEATZ010000168.1:0-3139 GCA_041161695.1 Planctomycetota bacterium
CCGTGCAGCGCGCCGACATGCACCTTGCCGCGGGCGATGCGGCCAAGGCCGTGGAGATCCTCGAGGGCGAGGCGAAGGCCAAGCCGGGCCGCGTACCCGTGCTCGCGCGCCTCGCCGCGGCCCTGCACGCAGCAGGCAAGGCCGATGTGGCGCGCACCCGCTTCGACGAACTGCGCACGCTCGCAGGCCAGGCCGACCTGGACACGCCGCTCATGGCGCGCATCGCGCCGCTTGCCGCCGCCGCGGGCGCACCTCCCGACTGGCGGTTGCCGCAGCCGCCTGCAGCCGACGTGGGGCAGCGCCCTGCGCCGGACGCGCTCGGACCGTTCCGCTTCGAGCCTTGGGCAGCGGCGCCGCTCGCGCTGCCTGCTGTCGATGGTTCGTCCTTCGCGCTGCAGGCGCCGCGCGAGCGCGCGACGCTGGTCGTGTTCTTCCTCGGCTTCGGCTGCAGCCACTGCGTCGAGCAGCTGGTGGCGATCGGCAAGGCCACCCGCGCCCTTGCCGATGCGGGCATCGACGTGGTGGCGGTGGGGGCGGACCCTGCCGACCGTGCCTTCGAGTCCCTTGCCGCCATGGCGGAGCCGGACCGCCCGACCTTCACGATCCTGGCGGATCCCGAACTCGCCTCCTTCAAGGCCTGGCGCTGCCACGACGACTTCGAGTCCATGGCCCTGCACGGCACCTTCCTGGTCGCCCCTTCGGGCCGGGTCCTGTGGCAGGAAGTCTCTGCCCAGCCATTCGTTAGGATCGATTGGCTGCTCGCCGAATCGCGCCGGTTGCTGCACCTTGCGGCCCGTGCCCCCGCGCCTGCCACCGGGGCGCCCACCGACGCGGCGCCCGGCCGGTGAGTGCGCAGGCAGCGCACTGGGATCCTTGACCCGGGTCGGGGCGCTCCGCACAATCCTTCGCCCCACATTCCGGCCAGACGCCGGTTCCCGCCCCGACCATGTCCAGACCGCTAGCCGTCCTTTGCCTCGCTGCAGGCCTCGGCAAGCGCACCAAGGTGAGCATTCCCAAGGTGTTGCTGCCGCTGTGCGGTCGTACCCTCGTGGGCTGCGCGCTGGATGCCGCGCAGGGACTCAACCCGGACCGCGTGATCGTGGTGCTGCACCACCAGAAGGAGAAGGTGCAGAAGGCGCTCGCAGACCGCCCCGGCCTCGTGTGCGTCGACCAGGGCGCCCCGCGCGGCACCGGTCATGCGGTGCAGGTGGCGATGCAGGCGCTCGGCGACTTCGACGGCGACGTGGTCGTCGTGTACGGCGACTGCCCGCTGATGACGACCGCCACGCTGCAGGCACTGCGCGAAGTGCGCGGCACCGCGCCGTGCGCCGCGCTCACCGCGCTCCTCGAGGATCCCTCGGGCATGGGTCGCATCCTGCGCGACGACGAGGACCGCTTCGTCGGCATCCGCGAGCACAAGGACTGCACGCCCGACGAACTCGCCATCGACGAGATCAACGCAGGCTTCTACTGCTTCGATGCCGCGGCCCTGCGCCCGGCGCTCGCGCGGTTGAAGCCCAACAACGCGCAGGGCGAGTACTACCTCACCGACGTGATCGCCGACTTCGTGTCGCAGGGCGCCGAGCTGCCCACGCTCACGCTGGACGAGCCCACCGAGGTCTTGGGCGTCAACTCGCTCACCGACCTGGCGCTGGCCCGCAGCCACATGCAGGACCGCATCCTGCTGGAGCACCTCGCCAATGGCGTGATCATCACCGACCCGGCGACCACGTTCATCGACTCCAACGTCACGATCGGCGCGGACACCCGCGTGCTGCCGTGCACCGTGATCGGCACCGGCTGCGTGGTCGGCGCCAACTGCGAGGTCGGCCCGTTCGCGCACCTGCGCGCGGGCACGGTGCTCGAGGACGGCGCGGAGGTCGGCAACTTCGTCGAGGCGAAGAAGACGCGCATGGGCAAGGGCGCCAAGGCCAAGCACCTCACCTACCTGGGTGACGCCACGATCGGTGCGAAGGCCAACATCGGCGCCGGCACCATCACCGCCAACTACGACGGCGTGCACAAGCACGAGACGCACGTGGGCGAGGGCGCGTTCATCGGCTCCGGCTCGGTGCTGGTGGCTCCCGTGACCATCGGCGACCACGCGCTCACCGGCGCGGGCGCCATCGTGAAGCCCCACAGCAAGGTGGGTGCGGGCGAGGTGTGGGTCGGCGTGCCGGCCCGCATGCTCAAGCCGAGGGTCATGCCCCAGAGGAAGGAGCACTGAGATGCGCGGCGATCGCCTGAGAGTGTTCACGGGCACGGCCCACCCCAAGCTGGCGCAGGACATCTGCTCCCACATGGGCGTGCCGCTCGGCGCCGCAACCCTCAACCGCTTCCCCGACGGCGAGATCAACCTCAAGGTCGAGTGCGACGTGCGCGGCGCCGACGTGTTCGTCGTGCAGCCCACCTGCCCGCCGGTGCACGAGAGCCTGTTCGAACTGCTGAGCTTTGCCGACTGCCTGCGCCGCGCCTCTGCCGACCGGATCACGGCCGTGATCCCGTACTACGGCTACGCGCGCAAGGACCGCAAGGACGAGGGCCGTGTCCCCATCAACGCCAAGCTCGTCGCCAACCTGCTGGTGACCTCGGGCTTCAGCCGCGTGCTGGCCATCGACCTGCACGCTGCGCAGATCCAGGGCTTCTTCGACATCCCCGTCGACCACCTCTACGCGCGCCCCGTGATGATCGACCGCGTGCGCCAGCTCGGCGCCACCGACCCGATCGTCGTGTCGCCCGACGTGGGCGGCACCAAGCTCGCCCGCGCCTACGCCAAGGACCTCGGCTGCGACCTCGCGATCGTCGACAAGCGCCGTATCAGCGGCGAACAGACGGTCATCGAGCACGTCGTCGGTGACGTGCGCGGCCGCGACGTGGTGCTCGTCGACGACATGGTGAGCACCGGCGGCTCGATCGTCGACGCCGCGCGCATCGTCAAGGAGAAGGGCGCTGGTCGCGTCTACATCGTCGCGACCCACGCCGTGCTCGCCGGCAGCGCCGTCGAGAAGCTCAACAAGGCGGACGTGGAGAAGATCCTGTTCGCCGACACCATCCCGCTGCACGACAAGAAGATCGCCAAGCTGGAGGTGGTCTCCATCGCGCAGCTCCTGGCCCGCGCCATCGACCGCATCCACCGGAG
>JBEATZ010000218.1:0-7374 GCA_041161695.1 Planctomycetota bacterium
GCCGCGATGCCGAGGCCGCAGGCGGAGGTGGCCTTCATGACCGAGCCGATGTCCTCCACCTCGCGCTCCCACTCCGCGGGGTCGGTGGGACCTGCGGTCCCGCCGAGCCGCTCCGTGAGGCGCTGGGTGCCGATGCGGCACGGGAAGCACTTGCCGCAGGACTCGTGCGCGAAGAACGACATCGCCTCCGTGGCGATCGTCACCATGTCGCGCGTGTCGTCGAAGACCATGATGCCGCCGGCGCCGAGGAACGAACCCTTCGAGCGGATCGAGGGCTCGTCGAGGGTGACCGCATCGAGGTCGGCGCCCCCGAGGAACCCGCCGCTCAGGCCCGCCATCGTCACCGCCTGGATCGTGCGCCCGGGCAGCGGGCCACCTGCCCAGTCGTGCAGCAGCGTGCGCAGCGGCAGCCCGAACGGCACCTCGTAGTTGCCGGGTCTCGCGACGTCGCCGGACAGCGAGACGAGCTTGGTGCCGGGCATGCCGTTGAGGCCGAGGCCGCGGTACCAGGCGGCGCCGCGGCGCAGGATGCGCGGCACGGCACACAGGGTCTCGACGTTGTTCACGGCCGTGGGCTTGTCCTCGAAGCCGTGCGTCACGGGGAAGGGCGGCTTGTTGCGCGGGAAGGGGTGCTTGCCTTCGAGGCTGTTGAGCAGCGAGCCCTCCTCACCGCACACGTAGGCGCCGGCGCCGCGCCGCAGGTGGAGGTTGAACCTCCCGAGCAGGCCCGCGCGCGCGACCTCGTCGATGCAGTGCTGCAACAGCACGGCCGTCTCGGGGTACTCGTAGCGCAGGTAGAGGAACCCGCGGTCCGCGCCGCAGGCGTGGCCGGCGATCGCCATGCCCTCGATCAGGGCATACGGGTCGTGGTCCATCAGCAGCCGGTCCTTGAAGCAGCCGGGCTCGCCCTCGTCGGCGTTGCAGACGATCGACTTGGGCTCGCCCTGTGCCTCTCGCACCGCATTCCACTTCGTGCCGGTGGGGAAACCGGCGCCGCCGCGGCCCGCGAGCTTGCTCTCGACCACGAGGGTGCACAACTCGGCATGCGTCATCGCGCGCGCACGGCGCAACCCCTCGAAGCCGCCGCGGGCGAGGTAGCCCTGCAGGGTCTTCTGGTCCGGGTGCCGCAGGTCGGCCAGCACGCACTCCTCGAAGCCGCCGAGGCGGTCGCCGCGCGCCAGCGCAGGGTTGGGATCGGGCACGGGCGTGGTGGGCGCGCGCACGAGGTCTGCGGGGCCGCCGCACGCGGCGGTCGCGGCCCAGGTCTCGTTGCCGCGCAGCACCGGCACGGGAATGTCGCACCGCCCGCTGCACGGCATGGGCTGGGCGCCGTGCGGAGCGAGCGCCGCGAGCACGGCGTCTGCCCCGCGCTGCCGGCACACGGTCCCGTTGCACACCCGCGGGGCGACATGGCCGCCGGGTTCGCGCGCGAAGTGGTGGTAGAAGGTCACCGTCCCGAACAGTTCGGCGATCGGGATGCCGAGCGCCCCGGACACGGCGCGGAGCGCGGGCTCCGACAGGTGGCCGTCGCGGTCGTGGAACGCGTGGAGCAGCGGCAGCAGCGGCGCGGGCTGCGTGCGCCAGCGCTGGATGAGTTCCTCGTCCGAAGGCCTCGACATGGCGAGGACGTTACCCCGCAGGAGCCTGCCCACCAAGGTTGCCGACCACGGGGCCGCAGGCGAGGAAGCGGCTTCCCTCGCAGGTGATCGTGCGGCACGCGAGCAAACCGTCGAACTCGGGGAGGGCGAAGTCGGCGGCAAGGTTGTCCTGCCAGAGCACCCATGCTTCCCGCGGGTGCGCGCGCAGCGAGGCGGCGATGCGCTGCATGGCACGGCCGAGGACCGCCCGTTCGCAAGGATGGAAGGCGTAGAACACCTGGTCGGTGGGGCGCACGTCCAGCGCGGCGAGGTCGCCCTGCTCCACCTCGAACGCACACTGCGGGAAGTGCGGGCCCACCCGCTGCAGGTTGGCGCGGGCCGAGGCGGCGAGACTCGGGCTCAGTTCGATCCCGCGCACGCGCGGGAAGCCCGCAGCCGCGGCAAGGATCATGGCGCGCCCCTTGCCGCAGCCCAGGTCCACGAAGGTGCCGCTGCGCGGCAGGGGCAGTTCCCGGAGCAGGCGGCCGAGGGAACCTGCGCGCGAGGCGACGTAGGGCCTCGCACTTCTGGCCGCGGGGATCCCCTGCTCGGTGGCGCGCACGTCCACGTGCGCCTCGGTCTCGGTGCCGTGCAGGCGGTCCCACCCGCGGTCGCGGACCTGGTGCCAGAGCAGCGCGGCGGTGGCGAGGGGGCCGCGGACGCGCAGGGCCTGCAGGATGCCGCGCAGGTGGCTGGCCCACGGGGAGGCGCGGCTCAACCCGGGGACTCCAGGGCCGCGCGCACGCGGGCGACGGCTTCGTGCCGCGCCGCGGCCAGGCACGGGAAGCGCGTGTGCGCACGGTTGAAGCGCAGTTCGCCGCCGTCGGGGCGCCACACCTCGCCGCCGGCCGCGCACACCAGCGCGGTGCCGCCCGCCACGTCCCACTCGTTCTTCGGGAAGAGTGTCCACGTGGCATCGGCAAGGCCCGCGGCCACGAGCCCCATCTTGTAGGCGACGGAACCCACCGCCAGCACCTGCAGTCCCGGCCTCTCGAAGCCCTCCCACTCGCCGCGTTTCCACTCGCTGCGGCTCGCGAGCACGCGCAGTCCGCCGTTTGCCGGGCCGGTCCACGCGAGCACGGGTTGGCCATGCACCCGGACGCCGAGGCCGGGCCCGCCCACGATGGTGAAGCCGGCTGCCGGGTTGCACACGCCGCCCAGCACCGGCACGCCGTCCTCGACGAGGCCCACCGAGATCGCGTACTCGCTGCGCCCGGCGACGAAGTCGCGCGTGCCGTCGAGGGGATCGACGATCCAGGTGCGCCGGCACGCGAGCCTGCGCGGGTCGTCGAGCGTCTCCTCGCTCAGCCACCCCTCACCCGGGCGGGGCAGCCGCGAGCGCAGCAGCGCATCGACCTCGTGGTCGGCGGCGGTCACCGGGTCCTCGTGGCCCTTGAGCCGGAAGCTGCGCGAACCGCGCGCATGGTGCGCGAGCAGGGTGCCTGCCTCGGCCAGCGCCGCCTCGAGGTGCGCGAGGTCCTCCTCCAGCAGGCTCATGCCGTGCCGCCGCCGCGCTCGTCGCGCAGGCGCGGTGGCCAGGGCGGCGCGTCGAGGACCTGCTCGATCGCCTGCTCGGGCGTGGCCGCCACGGTGTAGATGCCGCGGAAGTGGGACTGGATGAACCCATGGTCGAAGCCGCGCTCCAGCATGGCCAGCATCGGGTCCCAGTAGCCGAGCGCGTTGAGGAAGATGACGGGCTTGTCGTGGAAGCCCAGTTGCTTGAACGACAGGATCTCCAGCACCTCTTCCATGGTGCCGAGGCCACCGGGCAGCACGACGTAGGCATCGCCGGCCTCGTCGAGGCCGCGCTTGCGCGTGCGCATGTCGGTGACCGAGTGCATGTCCTCGGTGAGGTGGCAGTGCACGTTCTTGTCGATGAACTGCTGCAGGATGATGCCGCGCAGCTTCCCGCCCTCGGCGCGGACGCCGCGCGAAACGGCGCCCATCAGTCCGTGCCTGCCGCCGCCCCACACGAGCGTCCAGCCGCGCCGCGCGATCAGGCGGCCGAGGTGCTCGGCAACGCCTGCATGGCGCGGATCGATGCGGTCGCTGGAACTCGCGTACACGGTGATCCTCATGGCGGTGGTGCTTCCCATCAGAGCACGTTGCCCCGTGCGATCCACCGATCGAGCAGCATCAGGCCCACGAGGGACTGGCCGTCGCCACAGTCCTGGTCGAGCAGGAGCCGCCGCGCCTCGGCGAGGGGCATGCGGTGCACGGCGATCTGTTCGCTCGGCTCGAGGTGCTGCTCGGCCTGGCTGAGACCGCGGGCGAGGAAGAAATGGCAGATCTCGTTGGAGACGCCCTTGTAGGGTGCGAAGCGACCGAGTTCGTCCCACTGCCTCGCCGTGAGACCGGTCTCCTCGGCCAGTTCCTTGCGGGCGACCGCAAGTGGCAGCTCCCCGTCCTTCATCCCGCCGATGGGGAACTCCCAGTAGTCGCCGCCCAGGAGGTAGCGGTGCACCCGGCACAGGATCGTGGTGTGGTCGTCGAAGACCGCGATGGAGCCGCAGGATCCCGGCATGTCCACGTAGAAGTAGACGCCTTCACTGCCGTCGGCCTGGGTGTAGCGGTCCCGGCAGTAGCGGTGCCACGGGTTGGCGACGAGCACCTCCCGGGAGAGGCGCGTGAAGGGGGGAAGGGGATCGGCCATGCGCGTTTCCGATTGGGCTGCGCGGCTACGCTGCGCCGCAACTTCGTTCCGCTGTGGTGGGATTGTCAGGATACGCACAGCCACGTATCACACTGCATCGTCTGAGTCTCTAGAGTCCCTTCGCGAATCCAACCTCGGCTTCGCATTCGCTGCAGTTCAGGAGAAACCATGCGGTCCTCTCGCCCGTTGATCATCGCCCTGTTTTGTTCTGCTGCCTCATTGCACGCGCAGTATTTCGTGTCGCCCACGGGCAACAACTCCAACCCGGGCACTGCAGCAAGCCCGTTCCTCACGCTCAACCACGCGGCCTCGGTAGCCGCAGCTGGCAGCGTGATCACGATGCTGCCCGGCACGTACGGCAACGAGCAGGGCGTGATCACGCTCGGCACGAAGAACCTCGTGGTCCAGGGCTCTGGCGCCGTGAACACGGTCATCCGCCCGAACACGACGCTGACGACGAACGTGGACGTGTCGCTCACTGCGACGCCGAACCTCGTCGCACATCGCCTCGGCATCTTCGTCAACGGCACGGCGCGCGTCGACTTCCGCGACCTCACCGTCGACGGCAACTTCGCGCCGCCCGCCTCGCCCGCGCGCCTCACCGGCATCCACGTGCAGGGCGGCGCCGACGTGACGCTCGATCGCGTCAAGGTCACGCGCTGCCGCCCCGCGGTGTGGGGTGCGAGTGACGACTCCGGTGTCGTGGTCCGCGGCAACGTCGCCGGCAACGCCACCTCGGCGGTGCTGCGCGAGTGCACGGTCGACGAGTTCGGCCGCTTCGCCGTGAAGGCGCAGCTGCTGGCCGAGGTCGACGTGCAGGAGACGGGCATCGCAGGTGCAGGCAACGCCACCGGCGGTCCTGACCAGTGCGGCATCGTCGCCGAGGTCGGCGCCGTCGCCGTCGCGCGCCACAACGTGATCGCCAACCTCGCGGGCTCCGCGAGCATCGGCATCCAGCTGATGGAGCAAGGTGCAGGCTGCGCCATCGAGGGCAACCGCATCGGCGTCGTGGCCACGGGTGTGGAGGTGAAGCGCCTCACGCCCTCCATCGAACCCATCTCCGTGCGCTCGAACCGCATCGGCGGCGCAGTCCGCGCCCTGAGCATCGAGGGCAACGCCGGCGCGACGGTCGCCGGCAACGTGCTGCACTCGGCAAGCAGCCAGGACGCGGTCCCGGCCTACGACGACACCACGGGTGCCAACCTGTGGACGGGCAACTACTATCCGGCGGTCACGGGAAGCTCGCTGGCGATCCCCGGCGGCTCCAACACGGACACCAGCCCGGTGCAGGGCATCCCCGAGTTCCCTGCCGTGACGCGCGTGGCCATGACCAACAACATGGCGCCCGTGGCCGTGGTGGCCGGCGAACTGAGCGGCGACACCAACGACGACTTCGCCGCAGCCGGCAGCACCGCCAGCGGGCCCTCGCTCGTGGTCGGCCTGTGCGGCAGTTCGACCTTCACCCAGACGGCCTTGAACTTCGGCAGCAGCAACACCCGTGTGGTCGCGATGGCCGCGGGCGAGTTCAACGGCAGCGCCGGCACGGACCTCGCGGTCCTGACCGCCGCCAACGGCACCGACACGAGCGGCCATGCCGTGTTCGTGTTCGCCAACAACGGCAGCGGTTCGTTCTCGCTGCTCGCCACCCAGGTGCTGTCGGGCGTCGTCTCCCCCACGGGCCTTGCCGCCGGTGAGCTGAGCGGCGCCGCGCCTCAGGACCTGGCCGTCAGCGATGCGGGCTCGCAGCTCCTCGCTCCCGGCAAGGTGCTGGTGCTCACCAACGGGGGCACGGGCGCCTCGTGGACCAGCGCCACGCTGACCACGGCGCTCACCGCCGCAGCAAACGGGATCGCCATCGGCGACCTCGACGGCGACACGGTCGCCGACCTCGCCGTGGCTGAGGGCAGCGGCACGCTCGGCGCGGTGCACCTGCTGCGCAACGCCGGCGCCGGCTCGTTCACGGCCCTCACCGGCAGCCCCTTCACCACGGACCTCAACACGACCTCGGTGGCGATCGCCGACCTCGACGGGGACGGCGACCGCGACGTGGTGTCGTCGTCGATGGCGGGCGGCCTGCCGCTGCAGCGCGGCGGCATGAGCACGCTGATCAACAGCGGCTCCAACTTCGCGCAGGTGAAGCGCCCCACCGAGTTCGGCCCTGCGGCCATCGTGGTGGCGAGCCTGGACGACGACCAGCAGTTCGGCGCCTCGCGGCCCGAGGTGCTCGTCGTGGACACGATCGTGAACCGCGTGGCCAACCTCGGCACCCACGAGGCCGGCATCGGCCTCGTCGGCGGCGGCATCATCTCCGGCTTCGACCGCCCGGTGGCCCTCGCCGCCGGCAACTGGAACCTCGACACCTTCACCGACCTGATCGCCGCAGAGCCTGCCCGCCTGGGCGTGGCCCTCGCGAACGCCAAGCCGAGCGCCCGCGCCGACACCTACGGTTTCGGATGCCCTGGCACCGGCAACCGCGTGCCTCGTCTCGAGACGCGCGGCGTGCCCGGTGTGGCCACCCAGCCCAACAGCAGCTTCCAGGTCGGACTTGCCGACGCGCTGCCCTTCTCGCTGGCCGCCTTCGTGGCATCCTTCTCCCAGGCACCGGTGCTGGTGCCCTGCAGCCTCATGGTCGGCTCGATCGACACCTCCTTCTTCATCATCACGGACTTCTCGGGCAAGGGCGCCATCAACCTGGCGATCCCTGCCAGCCCGGATGTCCGGGGCCTCGCCCTGTACATGCAGGGCGGCGTGCTCGACAGCGCCGCAACCACCTCCATCTTCCCCGGCTACAGCCTCACCGCGGGGCTGCGTATCCGCGTTGGCAACTGATCTCCGCACACCCCGACTTCGCTCTCCAGGTACTCCTCCCATGCGATTGACCTTGAACTTGCTGGCCGTGCTGGCGCTCTCCGCCGGTGCCTCTGCGCAGTGGTATGTGTCTCCGACGGGCAACAATGCCAACACCGGGACCTCGGCGGCATCGCCGTTCCAGACCATCAACCATGCCGCCTCCGTGGCGACCGCAGGTGGCGTGATCTACCTCGCGGCCGGCACCTACGGTGACGAGCAGGGCGTGATCAGCCT
>JBEATZ010000280.1:0-27127 GCA_041161695.1 Planctomycetota bacterium
CCCGCGAGGCGAGCGCCAGCACCCGCATGGTCGGGGACAGCGTGTCCGGATCGAGGCTGGCGAGCCAGGGCACCGCATCGGCGAGCGGCAGGGCGAGCGCAGGGAACGTCCAGAGTGCCGGGGCGATGCGGGCAGGCAGTTCCTCGTCCTCGCCCACGACGACGCTCACGGGCGCCGTGGTCGACTCGTCCACGGCGAGGAGGACCTGCATCTCCACCGTCTGCGCCTTGGCGCGCAGGGCTGCAGGCAGGGCTTCGCCCGGCGCGGAGGGCTCCGCCGCGTCATGGAACGCGATGCGGGCATCCGCGGGCAGGCGGCTGTGGAGATAGGCGGCTTCCAGGGGTCCCGAGCCTCTGCTGCTCAGTGGTGGGCGCCGCCGCCGCTGGGGTTCGGGTGCTTCCACTGGTCCGCGACGGGCGCGGCCACGCGCTGCAGCTGCTCTTCCATGCCGCGCGTCGACAGGTCGGCGAGCGTGAAGAGGAAGAGCAGGGCGAGGAACAGGAAGGAGCTGAGGAACATGATCCGGTTCACGGCCGTGTCCCACTTCAGGTGCATGAAGATGGACATGACCAGCGCTGCCTTCACCGATGCGATGAGCATGGCGATGAGCAGGTTGGCGGCGCCGAAGTCGACGCGCGAGGCAGCGACCGTGATGACCGTGAGGAACAGCAGCGCGACGAGGACCTTGAAGAACAAGGCCGAGCTGGCGACGTGGTGGTGACCACCCTCGCCGTGGGCGTCGTGTGCGGTGTGCGAGTGGGTTGCGTGGCTCATCACGGCACCAGGTAGAGCAGGGGGAACAGGAAGATCCAGATCAGGTCGACGAGGTGCCAGTAGAGGCCCACGAGGTCGACGGGCAGGTAGTAGCCGGCGTGGAAGCGGCCCTTCTTGGCCCCGAACATGATCCAGATGATCAGTGCGGCGCCGATCAGCACGTGCAGGCCGTGGATGCCCGTCATCGTGAAGTAGATCGAGAAGAACATGTTCGGGTACTCGAGGTGCGCGAGCTCACCCGCGGGGTCCGTGAAGAACCGGCCCGGCAGGAAGCCGTGATCGATCTTGGCCGAGTACTCGAAGAACTTGACGACCATGAAGATCGCGGCGCCCAGCACGGTGAGGGCGCAGTACACGAGCAGCTTGCCCTTCTGGCTCGTCTGCGCGCTGCGCACGCCCATGGCCATCGTCCAGGAGCTCAGCAGCAGCACCGTCGTGTTCAGCGCACCCAGCTTCCAGCTCAGCGTCCTGCCGCAGGCCACGAAGGTCTCCGGGTACATCTGGTGGAAGTAGAAGTAGGCAGCGAAGAGTCCGCCGAAGAGCAGGATTTCCGTCGCCAGGAAGAGCCAGAAGCCGAGCTTGCACGCGTCGAACTCCTGGTCAGCCGTGTCGAAGTGGTGGGCGACGACGTGGTCCTGGAAGCCAGGGCCCGGCGCCGGGATCACCACGGAATGATGGGCATGATCGCTCATGGTTGGGTTCTCGGCTCGCCCCTCAGTTCGTGTTGGCAGGGGTACGCATCGCCTTGAAGTCGACGGTGCTGTAGTCGTAGACCTCGCGCGTCACGACCGGCGGGTGGTCGAAGTTCTCGAGCGGGGGCGGGGTCGGGGTCTCCCAGTCGAGCGTCACGCCGCCCCACTGGTTCTTCATGGCCGGCTTGCCGGCGAACAGCGACTGGACGAGGTAGACGACCATCAGGGCCAGGCCGCTGCCCAGCACGATGGCGCCGATCGTCGACCACTGGTGGAACACCTCGAACTCCGGCACGTACTGCGCGTAGCGACGCGGCATGCCGCGGCTGCCCATCACGAACTGCGGGATGAAGGTGAGGTTGAAGCCCACGAAGATGATCGCGCAGGCGATCTTGGCCGCGAACTCCGAGTACATCTTGCCGAAGATCTTCGGCCACCAGTGGTGCAGGCCGGCGAAGAACGCCAGTGCCGTCGAGCCCATCATCACGTAGTGGAAGTGGGCCACCACGAAGTAGGTGTCGTGCAGGTGGATGTCCACCGACAGGGCGCCGAGGATCACGCCGGTGAGGCCACCGATCGCGAAGATGATGAGGAACGCCAGTGCGTACAGCATCGGCGCGTTGAGGGCGATGGAGCCCTTCCACACCGTCGCAACCCACGAGAACTCCTTGATGGCGGTCGGGATGGCCACGAAGAAGGTCAGGAACGAGAACGCGAACATCGCGTACGTCGACTGACCGCTCGTGAACATGTGGTGACCCCACACGAGGAAGCTGATCACCGCGATCGCCAGCGAGCTGAAGGCGATCATCTTGTAGCCGAACAGCGGCTTGCGGCTGTGCACGGTCAGCATCTCGCTGATCACGCCCATCGCCGGCAGGATCATGATGTAGACCGCAGGGTGGCTGTAGAACCAGAAGAAGTGCTGGAACAGCACCGGGTCACCACCCATGCGCGGGTCGAAGATGCCCACGCCGTACCAGCGCTCGAGGGCCACGAGTGCCACCGTGATGCCCAGCACCGGGGTCGCCAGCACCTGCAGCAGGGAGGTCGCGTAGATCGCCCACACGAACAGCGGCATTCGGAACCACGTGAGTCCCTTCGCGCGCAGCTTGTGCGTCGTGACGATGAAGTTGAGGCCGGTGAAGATCGAGCTGAAGCCCAGCACGAACACGGCGAGGCCGATCGCGACGACCGCCTTGTCGGTGTAGAGGCTGTAGGGCGTGTAGAACGTCCAGCCCGTGTCGAAGCCGCCCGCGAGGATGGCGTAGAGCGCCATCAGCGTGCCGCCGAGCCAGAGGTAGAAGCTGAGCAGGTTGAGCCGCGGCAGCGCCACGTCCTTGGTGCCCAGCATCAGTGGCAACACGATGTTGCCCAGCGATCCCGGGATCGCCGGGATGATGAACATGAACACCATGAACACGCCGTGCAGCGTGAAGACCTGGTTGTAGGTCGCGTTGTCGAACAGCGCGCCCTCGGGCTTCCACAGGTGCAGGCGGATGAGGAGGGCGAACAGGCCGCCGGCGAGGAACGCCAGCGACGTGCCGACCAGGTACATCACGCCGATGCGCTTGTGGTCGAGGGTCGAGGCCCAGGACCAGAAGCCCGTCGTGCAGTTCAGGTAGTTCTTCCGCTCGCCCTGGGGGGCGTTGTGTGCGGTGGTCTGGATGGGGGCATGGGTCGTCATGGCCGATACCTCACTTCTTCTCGCCGCCAGCGGCGGAGAGGGTCTTCATGTACTCGATCAGGAAGTTCACGCGACGGTCCGGGAGCACCGCGGCGTCGAACTGGGTCATCGCCTGGGACATGTACTCAGGCTGCTTCTTCAGGTTGGGGTTGCGGATCGACTCGAGCACGTAGGCCTCGTCGACCTTGATCGTCTCCTGGCTGCCGTTGGCGAGCTGGACGACGTGGGAGCTGCCCCACAGGTCCTTGAACGTCGGGCCGACCAGCTTGTTGCCGTCGATCGTGTGGCAGGCCTTGCAGAGCTGGCTGTAGATGCGCTGTCCGTTCACGATCGGATTGGGATCTTCCTGGTCCCAGGGCCGCTTCTCGTACTCCGACTTCGTCACCACGTGCACCTTCGCGTACATGACCGAGTGGTCCTTGCCGCAGTACTCGGTGCAGAACATGTGGTAGGTGCCGAGCTGCGTGGGCTCGAACCACAGGGTGTTCAGGCGACCCGGCACCACGTCGCGCTTCACGCGCATCGACGGGATGTAGAAGGAGTGCAGCACGTCCGTGGACTCGAGGGTGAACGCGGCGGGCTTGCCCACCTCGACCCACAGCTCGTTGACGCTGTTGCCCGGATCGTTCGGGTAGAAGAACGTCCAGTTCCACTGCTTGGCGACCGCCTTGTACTGGCGCGCGCCGCGAGGGGCGACCGACATGTCGTTCATGCCCTTCCAGCCCCACGCGAAGATCACCATCACGATGATCAGCGGGATCACGGTCCAGACCACTTCGAGCATGGTGTGGTGCGTGGTGTTCGAAGCTGCAGGCTGTTCTTCCGTGCGACGGCGGTAACGGATCACCGAGTAGCCGAGGATGACGGTGATCAGCACGAAGAAGAACACGCACGTCGCCATCACGAAGTAGAACAAGGCGTCCACGTCGCTGAAGGTCGAGGCCAGCATGGTGAGCTGGCCCAGCTTGTCGGGTGTCTCCGGGTTGGCGTACGGCGTCGGGTCCTGGAAGGAGATCAAGGGAGTTCCTCTCAGTGGTGTGTCAGGCACTGGCAACCTTCACGCGCTTGCGTTCGCCACGGAGCATGACGAACAACATGACGCCGAGGGCGACCACGGTGATGGCTCCACCGACCTTCATGACGGTCAGGGCGGTGAGCGAATAGGTACGGGTGACGGGATCCCAGGTGAGGCAGCTGAGCTGCACCTTGTCCCAGAAGGTTCCGAGCTTGCCTTCGCTGGCCTCGACGATTGCGAGGCGCACATCCTTCGGTTCGAAGGTGAGGCCGGTGAGGACGCGGCTGACCTTGCCCTGCGGCGTCAGCACGATCAGCGCCGCGGGATGGTCGTAGCGGTTGTCGTGTTCCGCCCAGAAGTAACGGAAGCCGACGGTGGCAGCGAGCTTCTCGACGGCAGCAGGCTCGCCCACGGCAAAACGCCATGATGCATCGGCGCCTGCCTTGGTGAAGCGCATCAGCATGTTCTGCTTGCGCTGCTTGGCGATCTCTGCGGTCTCCCGCGGGTCGATGCTGACGTTGAGGATCTCGTAGTGGGTGCCCGGATCGAGGTCGATCTCGTTGAGGGCGTCCACCATGCCGTGGATCACCTGCCCGCACATGTCCGGGCAGGCGTAGTAGCCGAGGTTGAGGACGACGGGGAGCGCGCCGGGGAAGTACTTGCGCAGCTTCAGCGGGTAGCCGCGCTCGTCCGTGAAGGTCAGCTCCGCGTCCACCTCGGCGCCGATGCGATCCTCCATCGAGGAGTCGGCCTGGCGGATCTCCATGCGGTTGGGACTGCTCATGCCTGCCTGGGCGCACAACGACGCCGTGGTCGCGCAGAGCGCCACGGTGGCGAGCATCCAGCGGATGAGCAGGTTGGCGGACATGGCTACTTGGCCATCTCCTTCATCACGTCGTCGATCGACTTCCGCTTCACGCCTTCTTCCCACTGGCCGTTGAGGAACTGCTGTTCCTTGGCGCGGGTGGCGTCCAACTCGACCCCTGCCGGGTACTGGTCGATCTTGCGCTGCTGCTCGGCCATGACCATGTGGTCGAACAGGACCAGCAGCAGCCACATGCCGAGGAACAGGAAGACCGTGAGCGCGGACACCCACAGCACCGTGGCCTTGGCGTTGATCGCGCCGCTGGGAGTCTCCAGGGCGTCGTTTCCGTGCGCTTGATGTGCGGAACCCATGGGATGCCTCAGATGTTGTGGAAGTGGAGCGACTCGGCGAGGCGAGGGTCGCGCACGGGGACGAGGTTGTGCTTGCGGACCTGACCGATCACGAAACCGGCCACGAGGCTGACGACACCCAGGAGGGTGGCGGCGTCGATCCAGGTGATGCCGTGCAGGTACTCCGACACCGAGTGGGCGAAGCTGTGCTCGCCACCGGCAGCGTGGGCCTCGCCGTGCCCCATGTTGGGCAGGATGAGGTACTGCATGTCCACCCAGTGCATCAGCAGCAGGAAGAGCGCGCCCAGCGACAGCGTGAAGCCGTTGCGCTTGATGTGGCGCGACATCAGGAAGGCGAAGGGCACGAAGAAGTGGCCGACGATGAGGATCGTGCCCACTGCGTCCCAGCCGCCGTGCTGGCGGTGCGCGTAGAAGGCCGTCTCCTCGGCGAGGTTCGCGTACCAGATCAGCATGTACTGGCTGAAGTTCGTGTAGGTCCAGAAGACCATGAAGCCGAACATCAGCTTGCCGAGGTCGTGGTAGTGCTCGACGGTGATCGCCTCGCGCAGGTAACCCTTCGCGCCGAGCCACTTGGCCAGCAGGATGGTGAAGGCGAGGAACGCCATGAAGGCGCCGGCGAAGTACGTGATGCCGAAGATCGTGCTGAACCAGTGCGGGTCCAGAGACATGATCCAGTCGAACGCGGCGAAGGTGATCGACAGCGCGAAGAGCAGCAGGCCGGGGGCGGCCATGCGCGACATCTTCAGGCTGAGCGTCGGGTCACCGGACTGGTCCTGCGCCAGCGAGGCGCGGCGGAACCACGTGCCGAGGCCGATCCAGATCGCGAAGTAGATGCCGACCCGCACGAAGAAGAACGTGGGGTTGAGGTAGCCGGACTTGCCGGCGATGACCTTGTCGGCCGGGTCGGCGTGCACCCAGTGGTGGAACAGGGTGTCGAAGCCGAGCACGATCGGCAGGAACAGCACGAACATCCACGGCAGGACGCCGGTGACGTTCTCGGCGATGCGGCGCACGCCCACGGACCAGCCGGCGCGCACGATGTGCTGCAGCATCGTGAAGAACAGGCCACCCAGGCAGATGCCGAGGGTGAACATGTAGGCAACGAGGTAGGCGAAGAAGTAGTGCTTCTTGGCGGCCTCGTCTCCCGTGAGCCCCGTGTACGTGGTCACACCGAGCAGCACGACACCGAGGGCCATGAGGGCCTTCTGGGCGCCGGACAGGTCGCCGTCCTTCACCCGGGTCACGAGGTTCGGAGCCACCGCTTCGACGGGTGGCGCGGTCATGGTCGCGGTCATGGCTGCTTTCCGAGAGCCTGCAGGGCTCGCACGTAGTGGATGATGGCCCAGCGATCCTCGAGGGAGATGCGCGCGGCATAGCCCGGCATCGTTCCCTTGCCCTTCGAGATCACCTCGAAGTACTCGCCGTCGGTGAGGTTGGCGACGCGGTTGTCCGCGCCGGCCTTCTCGTGGAAGTTGGGCACGGCGACCGGCCAGAGCTTGCCGACCATGCCGTGGCCACTGGGGCCGTTGCCGCCGCGGCCGGACTCACCGTGGCAGACGGCGCAGTTGATGTTGTAGCGCTCGCGACCGCGCGCGAGGTTGGCGGCCGTGGCCTCGAGCGGGTTGCTCTTGAGGTAGGCGCCGTCGGTTCCCTTGCCGGGATTGCGCGGGTCGGGCAGCAGCTTCGGGTCGGGCAGCGACTCGCGTGCGACGGTGCCGGCCACGGGCAGGCGCATGGCGCGCCCGTCGGTCCAGCCGTCGAACTCGGCCTTCGCCTGGGTCTTCAGCTTCTGCTGGAAGTCCATGTCCAGCACGATGTGCACCGGAGGCTTCTCACTGGTGCCGCCGCGGCAGGCGCCGAGCACGAGGGCCAGGCCTGCGACCGCGAGCACCTTCAGGGTGTTGGCGAGCTTCATGGTCATTCCTCCAGGACCTGGACGTGCTTGCCGCCGAGGCTCTCGAGGAACTTCGCGGTGGCAGCGCGGTCGAACTTGGGGTCGGTGGCCTCGATCGACAGGAAGAACCGGTCGTCGGAGGCGCGGTGGATCGTGGGGTGCTGGAAGATCGGGTGGTGCAGGCGCGGCAGCTTGTTGATGCCGAACATCCCGAACACCGCGCCGAACGCGGCCAACAACACCATGCACTCGAACGTGATCGGCACGGTCGACTGCCAGGCGTACGGGAGCTTGCCCGACACCCAGAACGGGTAGTCGACGGCGTTCATCCACCACATCATCAGCTGCGCGCCGAAGATGCCGGTGATGCCGCCCATCAGCACGATCCAGCCCAGCGGGCTCGGGCCCTGCTTGAGGGCCTTGTCGAGTCCGTGCACCGGGAACGGCGTGTGGGCGTCCACGCGGGTGTAGCCGCTGTCCGTGGTCTTCTTGGCGGCCTCGTAGATGGCTGCCGTGGTCGGGAACTCTGCGACGATGCCCCAGGTCTTGCTCACGACTTGCCTCCGTGCGCGTGGCCGTGGTGGTGGTCATGGCCGTGCCCGTGGTGCGGGTCGGCCTCGGGCATGACGCCCTTGATCTCGCTGATGGCCAGGATCGGGAGGAACCTGCAGAACAGCAGGAACATCACGAAGAACAGGCCGAAGCTGCCTGCGTAGGTGAGGATGTCGATCAGCGTCGGCGAGTAGTAACCCCATGCCGAGGGCATGAAGTCACGGGCCAGCGACGTGACCGTGATCACGAAGCGCTCGAACCACATCCCGATGTTCACGAAGATCGAGATGATGAAGAGCACCGTCGGGTTCCGGCGCAGGGCGCGGAACCAGAAGAACTGGGGCGAGATCACGTTGCACGCGATCATGATCCAGTAGGCCCAGGCGTAGGGACCGAACGCGCGGTTGATGAACGCGAACTGCTCGTATTCGACGCCGGAGTACCACGCGATGAAGAACTCCATCGCGTAGGCGTAGCCCACCATGGTGCCCGTCAGCAGGAGGATCTTGGCGATGTTGTCGAGGTGGTTGAGCGTGATCAGGTCGTGCAACCCGAGCCACTTGCGCGCCGGGATCATCAGCGTCAGCACCATGCCGAAGCCGCTGAAGATCGCGCCCGCGACGAAGTAGGGCGGGAAGATCGTGGTGTGCCAGCCGGGGAGGATGGACACCGCGAAGTCGAACGACACGATCGAGTGCACCGACAGCACGAGCGGCGTGCTGAGCGCGGCCAGGATGAGGTAGGCCTTCTCGTAGTGCAGCCAGTGGCGGTTGGAGCCGTGCCAGCCGAACGCGAACGCGCCGTACAGCTTGGCCGCGAGCATGCGGCCGGACTTGGCCGCGCGGTCACGGAAGGTGGCGAGGTCCGGGATGAGGCCGACGAACCAGAACAGCGCGGACACCGTGAAGTAGGTGCTGACCGCGAACACGTCCCAGAGCAGCGGGCTCTTGAAGTTCGGCCACATGGCCATCTGGTTGGGCAGCGGGAACACCCAGTAGATGACCCAGATGCGGCCCACGTGGATGGCGGGGAAGATGCCTGCCGCCATGACCGCGAAGATGGTCATGGCCTCGGACGCGCGGTTGATCGACGTGCGCCACTTCTGCCGGAACAGGAAGAGGATCGCGCTGATCAGGGTTCCGGCGTGGCCGATGCCGATCCAGAACACGAAGTTCACGATCGGCCAGGCCCAGCCGACCGGCACGTTGTTGCCCCACACGCCGACGCCCGTGAACACCAGGTAGCCGATCATGGCTCCCAGGTTGAGCAGCAGCGCGATGGCGATGCCGAACATCAGGTACCAGCCGCGCGCAGGCTTGTTCTCTGCGACGCGGGCGACGATGTCGGTGACGGAGGCGAAGTTGTTCTTGCCTTCGACCAGCGGTGCCCGGCGCAGCGGATTCTCGGGCTCGTCCAGAACGGTGATGGAGGTCATCTCAGGACAGCTCCGGGTTGGGGTTCCTGATGCGCCCGAGGTAGGTCGTGCGCGGCTTGGTGTTGAGGTCGGACAGCACGCCGTAGTTCAGCGGCACCTTCTTGAGCTTGGAGACCTTGCTGTTCGGGTCGAGCAGGTTGCCGAACGCGATGGCCTGCGTCGGGCAGGCCTGGCCGCATGCGGGCTGCACCTCACCGTCCTGGATGAGCCGCTTCTGCAGCTTGGCGGTGATGCGCGCGCCGTTGATGCGCTGCACGCAGTAGGTGCACTTCTCGATGACGCCGCGGTGGCGGATCGTCACGTCCGGGTTGAACGACATGCGGCGCGTGTCCGGCACGTCCCCGACGTAGTCGAGGTAGTTGAAGCGGCGCACCTTGTAGGGGCAGTTGTTGCTGCAGTAGCGCGTGCCGATGCAGCGGTTGTACGCCATGTCGTTGAGCCCCTCGGGGCTGTGCATGGTCGCACCCACCGGGCAAACCGACTCGCAGGGCGCGTTCTCGCACTGCATGCACGGCACCGGCATGTGGGCGACCGAGGGGTCCTCGGCCACGGCCAGCTTGTCCTGGAAGCTCGTGCCCTTGGCGGTGAAGTAGCGGTCGGTGCGCAGCCAGAACATCTCGCGGCCGCGACCCATCTGCGTCTTCCCGACCATCGGGATGTTGTTCTCCGAGGCGCAGGCGACCACGCACGCGCTGCAACCGGTGCAGGCGTTGAGGTCGATGGCCATGCCCCACTGGTAGGGCGAGGCCGCGACCTCGGGGTCCTTGCTCTTGTCGCCGAGGAGGTAGCCACGCTCCTCCCACAGCGACTTGTTGAGGTCGTCCTCGGTCTTCCCCTTGAGGAGTGCCGCCTGGTACAGCGGCGACATCTTGGGGGCCCACAGCGGGTCGGCCTTGAACTGCTCGACGTCCGCTTCGCGCACGATCGCGCGGCCTGCCATGGTGCCCTGGTCCTGCGCGGACACGAGCTTGTGGACGCCGCCGGCCTTGGTGACCTTCACGCCCGGCACGATCCACTGGCGATCGGCCGTGCGGACCGGACCTGCGTCGAAACCGGCGCCCTTCGCGACCTTGCAGTCGGCGCCCATGCGACGGCCCCAGCCGAGGCCGATCGTGATGCTCTTGTCGGCGTGGCCGGGGAGCACCCAGGCGGCAGCCGTGATCGAGGCGCCGTCGGTTGCGATCGCGACGAGCTCACCGTTCGCGACACCGAGTTCCTCGGCAGCGCGTGCGCTCATCAGGGCCGCGTTGTCCCACACCAGCTTGGTGAGGTTCTCGGGCAGCTCCTGCATCCAGGAGTTGTTGGCGTAACGGCCGTCCCACATCTTCGAGTCGGCGCGCAGCACGAGCTCCCAGCCGTCGACGGCTGCAGGCATCTCGCGGACGGCGGCCGCAACCGCGGCGCCGTTGAGCGTCACCGTCTCCGGGGCGCTGGCCGAGCTGGCGAGCACGCCGTCGTGGACGATCGCGGACCACCACGACTCGAACTCGACCGCGGCACCGCCGACGGCCTTCCACGTCTCGCGCACCAACTCGTGGCCGAGGGTGCCGTCGCGACGGGGCGGGGCTGACTGGATGGCGGGGTGGTCGCAGAGCCAGCCCAGCACCTCGATGGCGGAGAGGCCGCCGTGCAGCGGCGCCACCAGCGGCTGGGTGACGGACAGGCTGCCGTCGTAGGCGCGGGCATCGCCCCACGTCTCGAGCTCGTGCGCGAGCGGGAAGTGCCACTGGCACAGCTGGCCCGTCTCGTCGTCGTACGCGCCGAGGTGCACGGTGTTGGCCACCTTGCCGTCGGCGAGCAGCTTGGCGAACTGCAGGTTCGCAGGAGCGTCGTATGCCGGGTTGCAGCCGGCGATCACCAGCGTCTTCACCTCGCCCGCGGCCATTGCGGTGGCCAGCGCGGTGATGTCCTCGACGCGGTTGCCGGCAACGCTCGCAGGCGTCGCCGTGAACTGCACCACGGTGCCGAGGGCGCCGAGGTGCGCGTTGATCGCGTGCACCAGCGCCTGCACGGCGGCAGGCTGGCGCGGACCCGCGACCACGACGCACTTGCCGCGGCTCGCGTTCAGGTCCTTGGCGACGATCTCGACCCAGTTCTTGCCGTTGTGCGTGAACTTCGCGCTCTTCTGCGCGACGGCAGCGACGTCACCACCCACGCCCAGCTCGGCGGCGAGGGCCTTCGCCACCTCGGCCACGTCCTGCGAACGGACGCGGAAGCGGTGGTCGGCCATCGTGCCGGTGGTCGTGAACGTCGACTCGACCGCGTACAGGCGGCTGATCGCGTCCGTGGGGGCCTCCATCTTGCGGCGGCTCGCCCACTGGCGTGCGGAGCGGAGGTTCGCCCCGTCGAGCCCGAGGAAATCGCTGTCGAGGGCGACGATCACGTCGGCCTTGGCGAAGTCGACGTGCTGGTCGAGCGCCTTGCCGAACGCGGTGGTCGCGGCCTTCAGCTCCTGGTCGCGGTGGATCGACTCCCAGGCGTGGAAGCGGACCTTGGGCAGCACGCTCGTGAGCTTCGCGGCCAGCGCCTCCTGCGTGGGAGACGTGGACGGTGCGAGCAGCACGTGCAGGCCCGCGCCCTGACCGGTCATCAACTCGGCCGAGTGGGTGCCCCACCACGCGTGGAAGGCGTCGTACACGTCGCCCGTCACGCTCTTCGGGCCACGCGCCGTGCGGCTGCGTGCGGGATCGTAGAGACCGAGCAGCTCCGCCTGCAGGAAGGCGTCGCTCGCGCCCATCGTCATCGGGTGCAGCGGGTTGCCCTCGACCTTGGTCGGGCGGCCGTCGCTGCTCTTGCAGAGCACACCGAGGCCGTAGCCGTTGCGCGTGAACGTCGTTGCGTAGTGCGCGGCGATGCCGGGGCGGAAACCCTCGGGACGCTTGTTGAACGGCAGGATGTGCGTGACCGGCTTGCGGCAGCTCGTGAGACCTGCGAGGGCGACCGAAGCCGCGACGGCCGAGAGGAAGCCGCGGCGCGACACTTCGTCCGGAGCCTCGGCGATGTCCTCGGGGAACTCGCGATGGAGCACGCCCTGGAACTCGGGCGAGTTCTCCAGTTGCTCGAGGCTGCGCCAGTACACGGTGCCCTCAGCGGGGCTGGATCCCTGCGATGCCGCAGGAGGGGTGATGGTCTCGCTCATCGATGGCACGCCGAGCAGTGGGTGGGGGGATGCAGGTTGCGATCCTTCTTGAACTGCAGGCCCTGGACCGGGTCCGGCGTGAAGTTCATGTCCGTGATCTTGTCCAGCGGGCGCAGGTGCTTCTCGGGCTCGCGATGGCACTCGAGGCACCAGCCCATGCTGAGCGGCTCGACCTGGCGCACGACTTCCATCTGGTCGATCCGACCGTGGCAGCTCGCGCAGCCGACGCCTGCACCGACGTGCACGGCGTGGTTGAAGTACGCGTAGTCGGGCAGCATGTGCACCTTGACCCACTCGATGGCAGGGTTGTCACCCTTGCCGTCGCCGTACTTCTCACGCAGCTCGGTGAGCAGCACGCTGTCGGTCTTCACCTGCTTGTGGCAACCCATGCACGTGTCCGCGTCCGGCACGGTGGCGTGGGCGCCGTGCTCCACCTCGCGGTGGCAGTAGCGGCAGTCCATGCCCAGCTGGCTGGCGTGCTTCAGGTGGCTGTAGAGGATCGGCTGGACCGGCGCGTAGCCCACGTCGGTGTGCTTGGGCGAAAACCAGAACCAGACCGTGAAGACCACGCTGACGGCGACGACCGGCAGCGCCAAGGCCACCAGGGCAGGCAGCTTGTTGGTCCACTTGGGAAAAAGTGCGGTCAAGGGCGTTCCCCTCCCGGTTGGCGGGGATGTTGGTGGGTCGAGGAAATCGTTGTGGAAAACCCCTAAACCCATGCGCAGCAAGGGCTCGGGAGGGCTCCATCACGGGTGCAGGCGCCCCGTGAGGGCTAACGTCGTAAAAGATCACCCCCATCGGGTCAATTTCAGAGTGGCGGGAAATCCCCCCAAGCTGTGGAGAGCCGGGGGTGCCGGGCGGGATTCCTGACAGTTCGGCAGGCCCCGTTCAGCGACCGTGCTGGCGGACGAAGGCCTCGATCGCGGGCAGTGCGAGCCGCTGGGCCTGCGGGTTGGGGTGGTAGTCCGCGGGCGTCACCCAGAGTTCCTCGTCGTGGTGACCCTGCAGGCTCGGCAGCAGGTCGAGGAACGGGATCCCGGCGCCGGCGCAGAAGGCGGCCACCCGTTCGTGGAGGCCGCGGAAGGGGTAGGTGGCGCCGGGCGCGAGCCCCTGGAGGAAGGGCCAGAGGCAGACGAGGAAGCGGACGTTGCGCTGCTTGCACCAGTCCTGCATCCGCTGCAGGGCCTCCTGGGTGCCGCCGCTCGCCCACATCGCGGCAGCCGGCCTGTCGCCATCGAGCAGGCCCGACGCAAGACCTTGATCCTCAGGGAGTTGCAGCAACAGGCTCGACCAGTCCACGGCCGGGTCGAGGTCCAGCGGGCCGCGCTGGGTGAGACCGTACAGGCCGTCGAGCAGCCGGAACCCGGTGGGCTGCCGGGGCGGCAGGGCGAGGCAAAGGCCGCTGCTCGGGATCAGGTCGTTGAGGCACAGGGTCACGAGCACCGCGTCGGGCTGGAAGGCGCCGAAGCGGTCGCGAAGCCCCCACCAGTACTCGTCGGGCACGATGGCGCCTGCGGCACCGCAGTTGATCGTCCGCACGTCTCCGAGGTCCTTGCGCAGCGCGTCCTCCAGCATCCGCACCCAGTTCTGTTCGGCGGGGATGCCCCAGCCGAAGGTGAACGAGTCGCCGATGCAGACGATGCGCTGCTGCCCCGGGGGCTTCTGCGGCCCTAAGGCGTCGTCGTCGCGCTCGCGCAGGCCCCAGCGGTTGATCCGGACCTCGACGCAGCCCTGCTCGTCGAGCCAGGGCTTCCGCATCGCGTCCTGGTTGCGGTAGCAGATGTAGAAGTGCGCGCCGGGGGCGAAGCGCTCGCGCGGGCGCGGGCTCTGCGGCACGGCTTCGATGAGCCCGGCGGCCTTGGCCGCTGCGTAGTCGGTCTCGGCGCGGGATGCGTCCTGGTAGAAGAGCGCCCCCGGAACCGGCTGTGGCGGAAGCGCGCGCAGCACCACTTCGGCAAGCGCCATCGCCCCGAACAACGCGAGGCCGCCCGCCAGCGCGCCGAAGAGGATGCGACGGGGGAGGAGCTTCATCGACCGAGCCCCGCGGTGTCGGCCACGAACGCGCTGAGCACGGGGGTGACCAGTTGCTGTGCGCGCTCGTTGGGGTGCATGTCGACGCGGCTCACCCAGAGCGATTCGGCAGGCACGTCCGCGAGGACGGGCAGGAGGTCGAGCAACGGCAGCTGCTCGCTTGCGCAGAACTCCTCCACCAGGCGGTGCATGGTCACGAAGGGATAGTGCCGACCCGGCCCGAGTCCCTGCAGGAACGGCCACAGCACCACGGCAGGCTTCGCGCCGTTCGCCCGGCACCAGTCGCGGATCGTGCGCAGCGCCTGCTGCGGCGCATCGCCCTGCCAGTAGATGGCAGGCGTCTCGTTCTTGCTGGTGAACGCGGGGTCGTCGGCAGGCAGCCCGAGCAGCTTCGGCACCACGTCGTCCTCGGGATCGAGGTCGAGCGCGCGCTGCGTGCGGGCGAGGTGCACGAGGTCGCCGAGCAGCGCGGAGCCCAGCACCGTGCCCGCAGGCGCAAGGGCTTCGTCGCGGTACTGGCACAGCTTGCCGTTGGTGACCAGCAGGTCGTTGAGGCACAGGGTGACGAGCACCACGTCGGGCTGAAGCCTGCCGAAACGGTGCACGAGGGCCGCGGCGTACTCATCTGCATACGACGAGCCCGCGCCGCCCGCGTTCACGAGCTGCACGTACGGCCAGCGCTTGCCCAGTTCCTGCTCCACCAGCACGGGCCAGTTGTGTTCCTGACGAACGCCCCAGCCGAGGGTGAAGGAATCGCCGAGGCACAACACGCGGGTGGTGCCTGCGGGCTTGTCCCACGTGAGGCCAGGGCGATCGCGCAAGCCGAGCTCGTTGAAGCGGTACTCGACGCATCCGTCGGCATCGAAGTACGGCTGCCGCGGCCCCGTGTAACAGAGGAAGAAGCGCGCGCCCGGCAGCCACTCGGGAACTCCGCTCCGTGGCATGGGCGCTTCCACGAACCTCTGGATGCGGATGTGGAACGCAACCTGCTCCTCGCGCGACGCGCGCTCGGGCCAGTACGGCTTGCGCTCGCTGTCGCGGAAGTGCATCTGGTAGGCTTCGGTGCCCTCCCGCAACCAGCGCCAGGAGAGTTCGCCCAACCCGGCGGCCACGGCACTGGCGGCGAGCAGGGTCCACAGGGCACGACGTGTCTTGTTCATTCGCGGTCGCCGCCGGCACGATACCCCGTGGCGCCCCATCCTCGCCCATGCCCACGCACATTCTCGGGATCTCCGCGTTCTACCACGACTCGGCCGCGTGCCTGCTGCGGGACGGCGAGGTCGTGGCGGCGGTGCAGGAGGAACGGTTCACGCGCAAGAAGCACGACCCGGGCTTCCCGACCCTGGGCGTCGCGCACTGCCTCGAGCGTGCGGGCATCACGGCAGCAGACCTCGACTTCGTCGCCTTCTACGACAAGCCGATCCTGAAGTTCCACCGGCTGATCGAGACCTACCTGGCCCACGTGCCCGCGGGCCTGAAGAGCTTCCGTCTCGCGCTGCCCGTCTGGGTCGGCGAGAAGCTGCACATGCGCCGCGTGCTCACGAAGCACCTCGGCACGGCGCCGAAGAACCGCTACGTCTTCCCCGAGCACCACGAGAGCCACGCGGCGAGCGCGTTCTTCCCGTCGCCGTTCGAGGAGGCCGCGGTGCTGACCATGGACGGCGTCGGCGAGTGGGCCACCACCTCGGTGGGCGTGGGCGAGGGCAACAAGGTGCGGCTCACCCACGAGATCCGCTTCCCCCACTCGCTCGGCCTGCTGTACTCGGCCTTCACCTACTACTGCGGCTTCAAGGTCAACTCGGGTGAGTACAAGCTCATGGGCCTCGCGCCCTACGGCGAGCCGCGCTTCGAGAAGCTGATCCGCGAGCACCTCATCGACCTGCGCGAGGACGGCAGCTACCGCCTCGACATGTCGTACTTCGACTACTGCGCCGGCCTGCGCATGACGAACGCGAAGTTCCACGCGCTGTTCGGCGGCGAGCCGCGCACGAGCGAGTCCGCGCTCGAGCAGCGCCACATGGACCTCGCGGCCTCGATCCAGAAGGTCACCGAGGACGTGATGCTGCGGACCGCGCGCTTCGCCCACAAGGTGACCGGCAAGAAGAACCTCTGCCTCGCCGGCGGCGTCGCGCTCAACTGCGTGGGCAACGGCGTGATCCTGCGCGAGGGCCCGTTCGAGCGCATCTGGATCCAGCCCGCGGCAGGCGATGCCGGCGGCGCGCTGGGCGCCGCGCAGTTCCTGTGGCACAACCTGCTCGACAAGCCGCGAAAGGTCGGCCCCACCGACTCGCAGCGCGGCAGCCTGCTGGGCCCGCGCTACGAGCCGCGCGACATCCGCGCGTTCCTAGACGGCGAGAAAGTCGTGTACGAGGAACTCACCACCGAGGCTGCGCTGGCCGACCGCGTGGCAGAGCTGATCGAGCAGGAGAACGTGATCGGCTGGTTCCAGGGACCGATGGAGTTCGGCCCGCGCGCGCTGGGCTCGCGCTCGATCATCGGCGACGCACGCTCGTCGAAGATGCAGAGCGTGATGAACCTGAAGATCAAGTTCCGCGAGTCCTTCCGCCCGTTCGCACCCATCGTGCTGCGCGAGGAGGCGTCGAAGTACTTCGACATCGCGCCACAGCACGACAGCCCCTACATGCTGATCGTCGCGCCCGTGCGCGAGGAGCGGCGCAAGCCCGTCGACGCCTCGAAGCAGGGCCTCGAGAAGCTGCACCAGATCCGCTCCGAGATCCCGGCGGTCACGCACGTGGACTTCTCCGCGCGCCTGCAGACCGTCGACGGCGAGCGCAATCCGCGCCTCGCCTCGCTCATGCGGCGCTTCCAGCAGCGCACCGGCTGCCCGGTGCTCATCAACACGAGCTTCAACGTGCGCGGCGAGCCCATCGTCTGCACGCCGCAGGACGCGCTGCGGTGTTTCCTCGGCACCGAGATGGACGTGCTGGTGCTCGAGAACTTCGTCATCCGCCGCGCGGCGCAGCCGAGCCTGCCGGCTGTCGACCGTGAGAAGTACCTCGCGGCCTTCGGACTGGACTGAACCATGATCAAGCTGCAGCTCCAGCCCACGGACCGCATGCTCGACCAGTTCAGCTGGGTCGCGCTCTTCATGTTCCCCGCGATCGGCTGGTACCTCTCGTACCGCTACGGCCTGCCGGTGCAGTGGGCGTGGATTCTCGCGGGCATCGGCTTCGCGACCTTCGTCGTGCAGGTGGTGCTGGTGCCGTTCCTCGAGAACGCTCTCGGCCGCCTGCTGCAGGCGCTGGTGCCCAAGCTGGTGTTCCAGGTCCTGAGCATCGTGACCATCCCGATCGGCTTCGTGGTCTCCCACGTCCTGATCGCCGCGATCTACTACCTCGTGTTCATGCCCATCGGCCTCATCTTCAGGCTGATCGGGCGCGACGCCATGCAGCGCAAGCTCGACCCCAAGGCCGCGAGCTACTGGACCGTGCGCGGGCCGCAGCGGCCTGCCGCCAGCTACTTCAAGCAGTACTGAACCACGACGGACACACGACCATGAGCAGCGATGACAAGGGCGGTTCCAACGACTTCCTCAAGGAGGCCTCGCACGGCAAGCAGCAGGGCCTGGTGGGCGAGTTCGTCAGCTTCATGAAGGAGAACAAGGTGTGGTGGCTCACCCCCATCCTCCTCGTCCTCGGCCTCGTCGGCGCCCTGCTCCTCCTCGCCGGCACCGGCGTCGCGCCCTTCATCTACACGCTGTTCTGAGCCGGCCTGCCGCATCCGCTGCGCGCCCGGCCGCACGGGCGCCGCGGAATGCCCGAGCGCGGTCAAGTCAGGGGCCTCCGGATCTCGATAGAGACGACCCGGAGACCCTCCATGGCAGCGACGCGCGACCAGAACCTCGACGCATACCTCTCGGACATCAACGAGGTGGCGTTGCTCACCCCGCAGCAGGAGATCGAACTCGCACGCAGGGTGCAGGCAGGAGACCTCTCGGCGCGCGAGCACATGATCCGCGCGAACCTGCGCCTGGTCGTGTCGATCGCCAAGAAGTACGTGAACCGCGGCCTCGCGTTCCTCGACCTGATCGAGGAGGGCAACATCGGCCTGATGCGCGCCGTCGAGAAGTTCGATCCCGACGCCGGCTGCCGCTTCTCGACCTACGCCACGTGGTGGATCAAGCAGGGCATCCGCCGCGCGCTCATCAACACGGTCAAGACCGTGCGCGTGCCTTCGTACATGGCCGAGATCGTCGCCAAGTGGAAGGCAACCACCATGGAGATGACGCTGCGCCTCGGCCGCTCCCCCACCAGCGGTGAGGTCGCCGAGGAACTCGGCATCCCGGAGGCCAACTGGAACGTCGTGCGCGAGACGGTGCTGGCCAACTCGCAGCCCGTGCACTCGATGAGCGAGGATTCATCTTCCGTGGACTCCGAGAGCCTCTGCGACGGCCGCGTGCAGTCGCCCGAGGACCAGATCATCACGTCGATGGAACTCAGCCGCCTGCGCGAGCTGATCGAGAAGCTCGACGAGCGCGAGGCCGCCATCCTGCGGATGCGCTACGGCATCGGCGTCGAGGAGCCCATGACCCTCAAGGAGATCGGGCAGAAGTTCGGCATCACGCGCGAGCGCGTTCGGCAGATGGAACTGCAGGCGATGGATCGCCTCTACAGCATCATGTCCCGCGAGTTCGGCGAGGAGCGGCCCGCGAGCGCCGTCAACCCGCCGCGCCGCAGCCGCCGCAGCGGCGACTGAGAGCGACTGGCTGTTGCAAGGCCCGCTGCGGGCCTAACCTGCGTGCATGACGCCGCAGGCTGCACGACCGATGACCGACGTACGGGCCTCGACCCAGCCGGGCGAGGGCACGTCGCTGTACGTGCACGTGCCGTTCTGCGTGGTGAAGTGCGGCTACTGCGACTTCAACAGCTACGTGGTCGAGGACCGCACGGTGGTCGACCGCTTCCTCGATGCGCTCGAGGCCGAACTGGCGCAGGCCCAGCTGCCGCGCGTGCCCGTGAGCGTGTTCGTGGGCGGCGGCACGCCCACCCACCTCGAGTTGCCTCAGTTCGAGCGGCTGTTCGCCATCCTCGGCACGCGCGTCGACCTGCACGCCTGCGCCGAGGTGAGCATGGAGGCCAACCCGGAGAGCGTCACGCGCGAGAAGGCGGCGCTCGCGCGGTCGGCAGGCGTGCGGCGCTTCAGCATGGGCGTGCAGAGCTTCCACGACCGGCACCTGCGCTTCCTCGACCGTGCGCACGATGCCACGCGGGTGCGCGCGGCCGTGCAGGCGCTGCGCGACGGCGGCGCCGAGAACCTGAGCCTCGACCTCATCTTCAGCGTGCCGGGCCAGACGCTCGCCGAGTGGGAAGCCGACCTGCACCAGGCGCTCGCGCTGCAGCCAGACCACCTGTCCTGCTACAACCTGACCTACGAGCCGGGTACACGGCTGCACCGCGACCTGCAGCAGGGCCGCTTCGAGCCCAACGACGAGGAACTCGACCGATCGATGTTCCTGCGCACGCGCGAGGTCTTGGGCGCCGCGGGCTACCGCGCCTACGAGATCAGCAACTTCGCCGGCCGCGGCGGGCCGTGCCGCCACAACGACCACTACTGGCTCCAAGGCGACTACGTGGGCGTGGGACCGGGCGCCGCAAGCCACCGCAACGGCACCCGCACCACCAACCTCAAGCCCGTCGACTCCTGGGCAAAGTCCGTGCTGGGCGGGCGCACGGGCGCCGGCAGCGCCGAGACGCTCTCGCCCGGCCAGCGCGCCGGCGAGGCCCTGTGGCTCGGGATCCGCCGCACCGCGGGCATCGACCTCGCGGCCGTGGGCGCACGCCTCGGCCTCGACGTGATGTGCAGGTTCGGCTCCGTCCTCGAGGACCACGTGCGCGACGGTTTGCTGCGGCAGGAAGGCACGCGCATCGTGCTCACGGACGCAGGGTTGCTGCTGGGCGACCGGGTGGGCGCATCCTTCCTCGGCAGCTGAGTGCGGGGTTTCAGATCCCCATCGACAGGCGGTTTGCCAGCATCGCCGGCAGGCCTGCGGCGCGGATCTTCCGCTGCACGCCCTCGATGTCGTAGGCCACGCGGCGCACGCACGCCGTCTTCGCCTCGAGGTCGAGCAGCCCATAGGCGGCGCGCGGGTCCTCGTCGCGCGGCTGCCCGACGCTGCCCACGTTCATGAGCACGCGCACGGCGCGCGCCACCGACACCGGCTCTTCGCACTGGTACGTGGTGTCGAGGGTGCGCGACCCCGCCGCGAGCTGCTGGTGCACCGCCGGCACGTGCGAGTGGCCGACGAAGCAGGCATAGGTCTCCTGCAGCGCGAGGGACTCGGCAGCCTCCACCGGACTGATCACGTAGCCGAACTCCTCAGGATGGTGCAGCGAGCCGTGCACGACGGTGTAAGGCTCCTTCTTCACGACGAGCGGCAGGCTGCTCAGGTACGCAACGTCCTGCGGGCGCAGGTTCGCCCGCGTCCAGGCGATGGCATCGCGTGCGAACTGGTTGAAGTACGCGACATCGAGCTTGCCGATGGCTGCCGCATCGTGGTTGCCGAGGCACACGGTGCATCCCAGCTCGCGCACCAGATCGATGCACTCGCTCGGCTGCGGCCCGTAGCCCACCAGGTCCCCCACCTGCACCCACTCGTCGACGCCTTCGCCCCGCAGCGCCTGCACGACGGCAGTGAGCGCCTCGAGGTTGGCGTGCACGTCACCGAGGATGCCGATGCGCATGGTGGGGTTCCGGGAGACGACAGGAGGGCTGGGCGGCGGCGAGCAGCAGGAGGCTGCCCGCGCATGCGAGCAACAGCCCCCCCATCTTCGCTCCACCCTGCGCGAACACATCCGCAGGATTCGGGCAGAATCCCACCGCGAGCACCGCGGTGCTCAGGGCCAGCACCCCGACGCGGACGGCGGCAGGCACGCGAAGCGAAACCAGCCACGGCAGCCAGGGCAGGACCGGCAGGACGAGCAGACACCCCCCGGTGATGGCCGCCTCGAGCAGCGGGCCCCAGGTTTCCGGAGCCGCAGGACGTCCGAGCAACAGCAGGAAACCCATTCCTGCCAACGAGTTACAGAGGAGATAGAGCGCAACCCCCAGAGCTACGGCGATACCGTATCCGAGGGGCGGTGCCGTGGGGGCGGCGCGGGTTCCTGCCCCCCACCGCGCCAGCAGCCACATCCACGGCGCGCCCAGCGCGATGCCGCAGGCGGCGCCGAGGGCGGCGCTCTCCACCATCCCCACCTCGGCCATCCGCAGGAATGCAGGCTCCTGGAGCCAGGCAACCATCGGCAGCAGCAGTTGCAACACCAAGGCCCACGGACCGAACACGCGCCCACACGCGCGCGCTTCGGTACCGACCACCTGCAGGAAGAGCCTCACATCGCCTCTTTCACCGGATGGCAGCGCAGGGTAAAGCAGCAGGTCGGTCAGGCAAGTTCCGGGAGCGGTTTCGCGTGCGCAGTATCGCATTGGCCAATCAGAAGGGCGGCGTGGGCAAGACCACCACCGCAGTGCACTTGGCCCACGGTCTGTCGCTGGCTGGGTCGCGCGTGGTTCTGCTCGACCTCGATCCCCAAGGCAACGCCACGGTCGCCCTGCAGTCCATGAGCTACGAAGGCGGGACTGCCGAAGGTCCCTTCGAGCTGATGCGGCAGGCGGCGGAACGGCTGTGGATCCTGCCCTCGCCCGGTGCGGAGCGCCCGGTGCCGCGCGCCACGCAGGTGGACGTCGGCGGGCTCAGCAACCTCGCAGCCGAGTTGGAGCACGCCGGCGTCGATTGGCTGGTGGTGGACTGCCCGCCGCGCATGGACCAGTGGGGATGGGCAGGCATCCAACTGTGCGAGCACGTCCTCGTACCCGTGCAGGCCGAGTTCTTCGCCATCCACGGGCTGTCGCTCATGCTGCAGACCCTGGAGGAGGCGCGGCACGAGTTCCCCGGCAAGGGGGAGCTGTTCGGGGTGGTCCCAACCCTCGTCGACATGCGCGAACCGGTCGCCGCCGAAGTTCTGGCCGACTTGCGTAAAACCTTGGGAGACAAGATGCTACGCAGCATCATCTTCCGCGATTCCCAGCTCGTCGAAGCGGCGAGCCACGGCACAACGGTGTTCCAATACAACCCCCGAAGCAAGGCATCCCTGTGCTACGGGGAGCTGGTGCGAGAGGTCCAACATGGTCGACAAGCGTCTGGGCAGAGGTCTTGAGTTCTTCCTGTCGGGTGCGAAGGGCGCCCCGGCTCCATCCACCGGTGCAACGCCTGCGGACGAAACCCTGCAGGTGGAAGTGGGCCTGCTGGGTCCCAACCCGCAGCAGCCCCGCGATGCCATCCAGCCGGAAGAGATTGCCGAGCTGACCGAGTCCATCCGCGCCACGGGCATCCTCCAGCCCATCCTTGCCCGGCGTGTGGGCACGCGCTTCGAGATCGTTGCGGGGGAGCGCCGCTGGCGCGCGGCCACGGCGGCTGGCCTGGAGCGGGTTCCCGTGCTGGTCCGCACCATCTCCGACGAGGAATCGGGGGTGTTCGCGCTGGTGGAGAACCTGCAGCGCGAGGATCTGCACGCCATCGAGAAGGCGACGGCCTTCCAGAAGCTGCTCACCAGCCTCAAGTGCAGCCAGGAGGATCTGGCCAAGAAGGTGGGCCTCGACCGCTCCACGGTGGCCAACTTCCTGCGCCTGCTGGACCTGCCCAAGGACGTGCAGGCCCATGTTTCACGTGGAACACTCAGCATGGGCCATGCCCGTGCGCTGCTGGGTCTGCCCACGGCCGAGTACCAGAGCAAGGTGGCGGAGGAGGCCATCCGCCGCAGCCTGTCGGTCCGCGACGTGGAGGGCATGGTGAAGCAGCTCGCCCTGGGCGCGGCCCCGACCCCCGAAGCGGCGGCGACCACGGCGGAGGCCGGCAAGAAGAAGGCGCGCCCGGTGTGGTTGAACGAACTGGAAGAGACCCTTGTGGAGACGCTGGGCACGCCGGTCGCCATCCGCTACGGGCGGAAACGCAGCAAGATCGTGATCGAGTGCACCGGCCGCGAGGAGTTCGACCGGATCTACGCCAAGCTCAAGGCGCTCTGAGCCTCGCACCGCCTGTTCCACGTGGAACACCTGGGACAGACGCACCGGCAGCTTCGGCTGCCGGTTGTGTTTCCGGGGCGCATCTCCGCAGGCGCGGTAGCGGGCCGTCCGGAAGGGCGTGTTCCACGTGGAACAAGCTGCCTGCGACGGAGGTTGGGGCCGGAAACGACGCGGGGCGCGACACCGTCGCGCCCCGCAGGGAACCACCGGTCTCGGCGGATCAGAGCTTCGTCACCGACTCGATGACGATGTTGTCCGCCGGCTTGCCGCTGCCCATCTCTTCTTCCTGGCTGGTGGAGAAGGGGGCGTCGGTCACGCCGCGGATCTTGTCGAGGCCTTCCACGACGAAGCCGAAGATCACGCGGTTGCCGTCCATCTTGGCCAGGTCATCCACGCAGACCCAGATGCGGTCCGGGCTGGACTTGTCCCCTTCCGCGCGGGCTGCGATGGCCCCGGGGAAGTGGCTCAGCTCGCTGCTCTCCCAGTCCACCTGGTTGGGGCTGGGGTTGGCGTCGGACCACTGGGTGCGGTCGTCGGTGGTCTTGGTCTTCTCGAACCCGAAGTGGAACTCCGGGTCGTAGAACTTGGTGCGGGTGCCGTCGCGATGGATCTCGTCGACCTTGATGCCGTCGAAGAACTTGGCATCCACCAGCTCGAGGAACTTGGCAACGTGCTTCGGCGCCACGTCCGGCAGCAGGGCGATGGTGAACTCACCCCAGCCACCCGACAGCTTGACCTTCACCTTCGGAGCATTCTCCGGGATGGGGGGCTGACGGAACTGGGCGGGCATCTGGAAGGTCTTGTGGCTGGCGATCTGGGCCCGCAGCATGCCGACCAGGGAGCCGGCCTTGGCGGGCTCCAGTTCGGGCTTCTGGTTGGGCTTCTTCGCCGCATCCTGTGCCTCGTCCTTCTTCACCTCGGGGCGCACCTGCACCGGATAGTCCGTCGCGATGCAGAGGATGTGCTTGGGGTACTCGCTCTCCAGGCGGGAGAGGGCCGCCTCGGCCTTGTCCCACAGCTGGGTCTCCACGGCCCGGGCTGCGCTAACCCAGATCAGGTACGGCTTGCGGGCCGCGTCCGCCTTCTGGATCGCCTGCTCCAGGGCGGCGTCGTCCAGCTTCACCACTTCCTTGGCGAGGTCGCCGGGAAGCTGCATGTAGGCCTGCTGCAGGCGCTGCTGCTCGAGGCTGGCAGGCAGGGAGCTGTTGCTGTAACCATTTGCCAGGCCAGTAGTTGCGGCAAATGCCGAGTACTCCTGGTCGCGCTGAACCCGCTGGTAGTAGGCCCAGCCGTAGTTGAGGCCCAGAGACGCGATCAGCACGATCACCAGCAGGCGGAAGAGCCCGCGGTACTTCTCCCAGAGCAACTCCACGGCGTTGGGAGCGTGGGTGCCTTCCATTTGGGGGGGGATTGCAGCAGTCATGAGTTCCTTGTTCGGCCGGCGCCGGAGAGGCCGGCCCTAAGTTCTTGTCAGAAAGTCGCTTACGGCAACTTTCAGCTCACTTGATGTCCGTGTCGGTGCGGTAGTCGACCACCATCGTGGTGATCCCGTCCTTGCGGATGAGCGTGTACTCGGCGTTGTATCGACCGCGCGTGAACTTCAACTTGCGGGTGGCCTTGTCCACCTGCTCGTCCGAGGCCAGGGTCCACGCGTGCTGCGGCATGCGCTGCAGCAGGTGGGCGCAGGCGTCCTCGACCCGCGTCTGCCCCGAGTACTCGAAGCGACCGTGGCGGTAGCCCGCCTCCTCGATGGAGTGGCTCTCGTTGAAGCGCTCGTTCATCGTGAGGCCGTTCGGCACCACGACGTCCTGGAACTGGATGGCGGCCACGCCGAGGCCACCGCCGGAGGGCGGTGCTTCCTCGGGGGCCGAAGAGCATGCAGCGAGGGCTGCCACGATGCCGAAGGCGAGGCCGGCAAGTGCGTTGGACTTCATGAGTGCGCGCGCGGTGTCAAGACCGGAGGTGGAAAACGGCGCAGTCTAGCCCTGCCTCCCAGAACCCGCAACGAAAGTCCCGTTTGCGCGGTCCTTTGCGGGCTTTCGCGGCGGATCTACACTCCGCCCGCCAGCCGGAGGGGAGCGCGCCGCACGGTGGTGCGCGCGCGATCCGCACGGCCGGAAGCACACCATGCAACCGAGCGACCACGTCCGGGTGAGCAGGGCACTGGAGCGCGCAACGCTCGTGCTCAATCGTTCCTGGACGCCCGTGCACGTGACCCCTGCATGGCGCGCCGTCTGCATGGTCTACCGGGACGCAGCCCGCGTCGTGGCCACGGACACCCTGGCCGTGCTCGACTTCGAGCAGTGGTGCGCCCTCGACGCGCCGCCCACGGACCTCTTCCTGCGCTCGCCGACGCGCAGGGTGCCGGTGCCGGAGGTGATCCTGCTCACGGACTACGACCGCGTGCCCAACCACGAGGCCCCGTTCACGCGCCGCAACCTGTTCCTGCGCGACGACTCCACGTGCCAGTACTGCGGCAAGCGCGGCAGCGGCGACCGCATGAGCATCGACCACGTGACCCCGCGCAGCCGCGGCGGCGTGACGAGCTGGGAGAACTGCGTCCTCGCCTGCGTCGGGTGCAACGCACGCAAGGGCAACCGCACCCTCAAGGAGGCAGGACTCCGCCTGCTGCGGCAGCCCGCGCGCCCACGCTGGTCGCCCTACCTGGCGCTGCGCCCGGGACAGCGGCTCGAATCCTGGCACCGATTCACACCCGAGGGCAGGAACCGGGGCCACGGTGTGCGATGATCCCTCGCCTCTTGCCTGCACCCCGTCGGTGCGGGCCACGGACCACTCCGCCATGAACCGCATGCTCCAGTTGTTCCTGTCGTTCCTGCTGCTCACAGCGGGCCTCGCGGCGCAGTCGCCTGCCCAGCTCAAGAACGAACTGCGGCAGAAGGAGACGGCAGCCAAGCAGGATGCAGACAAGCTCTACGACGCCGGCAAGTGGGCCGAGTCGAAGAGCCTTGCCGCCGACGCGAAGCGCATCTTCATGGCCGTGCTCAAGGTCAAGCCGGACCACGAGGGCGCGAACATGGCCCTCGGCAACGTGCAGGTCGACGGCAAGTGGATGACGGCCAAGGATGCTGCAGCCGCCGCCAAGAAGGCGATGGAGGCCGAGGCGAAGGCCAAGGGCATGGTCGAGGTGGACGGCATCTACGTCGACAAGGAGCAGGTGGCCGACGCGAAGAAGGGCATCTTCTTCCACGAAGGAGATCGCGTCTCCAAGGCCGAGAAGCTCGCGCTCCTGAGCGGCAGGGTGCGGCATCCGGTCACCGGCCAGTTCATCCCTGCGAAGGACCTGCCCAAGGCAGAACAGGGGCTGTACCCGATCGGCACCGATGGCCGCTGGGTCGACGAGAAGGAAGCAGACGCGTTCCACGCGCAGATCGAGACCGCGCGCACGTTCCGCACGGCGTACACGACGCTGGCGAGCACGCTGCCGCTCGCGAAGCTGCAGGAAGCGAAGCTCGAAGCCGACAAGGCCTACGAGGTCCTCAAGCCGCTGTTCGGACTCGCCGAGCCGATGCCCGGCGACCGTCCCGTGGTGTTCATCGCCTCGACGACCGACGAGTACCAGCAGCTGGGCACCGCGATGGGGGACGCGACGTCCTCGTACGGCGCGTTCCTCGCCAGCGACGAACGCCGCATGGTGATCCGCGACGTCGGCGAGGTGCGACCGGCCCTGTGCATCTG
>JBEATZ010000428.1:0-4505 GCA_041161695.1 Planctomycetota bacterium
GCCCAGTCGAAGCTGCGGGCCTGGATCCGCCACGTGGTCTGCAATGCAGCTGCAGTGGAGGCAACGCGCAGCCACGGCAGTTCGGCCGGGATCCCGGTGACCACGCAGGTGGTGATGCCCTCCCGCACCATCACGCTCGAGCCGCTGGGTGAGGAGGCGCTGGCCTGCCTGAAAGGCCTCGTGGAACCCTTCGTGCGCGGCCATCGCCAACCGATCCCGTTCTTCCCCAGGGCCAGCAGCGTCCTCGCGAAGGAGACGCGCCGGGGTCCGGAGAAGTCCGATGCCGAACGGCTGGAAGAGGCGCGCAAGGCGTTTCAGGACGCCGGCTGGAACGGGAAGCAGCCGGAAGGTGCAGACCCATACGTCCATCTCTGTTGGCGCGGGATCGATCCCTTTGCCGAACCCTGGGACGATGAGACGCTGCAACTCGCACGCAGCGTGTTCGGCCCGCTGCAGGCGAGCATGAGGGAGGGGGCTGCAGGATGATCCCCTTCGACGTCAACCAATCGCCACTCCCGGTGCGACGCACCGTCCTCGAGGCGAGCGCCGGGACCGGCAAGACCTACACCCTCGAAGGCCTCTTCGTGCGCATGCTGCTCGAAGGCGGCAAGGTCCAGCAGGCCCCCGAGATCCTGGTCGTCACGTTCACCAAGGCCGCGACCCAGGACCTGAAGCAGCGGCTGCGCAGCGCGCTCACCACGGCCCTGTCCGCGTTCCGCGGCGAGCCCACCGACGGGAATCGCTGGCAGGACCTCGCCAGGGAACACGGCGCATCCGGCGCCCGCGTGCTGGAGGACGCCCTGCGCGCCCTCGATCAGGTGACCATCAGCACGATCCACTCCTTCTGCAAGCTCGTGCTCGACGGCGCAGCCTTCCACTGCGGCAAGGACTTCACCACCGAGTTCGTCGAGGACGACCACGGGTTCGTGCGCGATGCCTGTGCCGCTGCCTTCCGGCGCGTGGCGCACGCGGAGCTGCCCACGGGCGCCGCCGTGTTGCGCTGGAAGGGCTATGACCTCGAGACGATCTGCAAGCACTACCGGGACTGGCAGCGCTTCCCCTCCACCCGCCTCGAGCCCGAGCTCGACGCAGCCGCCGAACTGGTTGCGCTCGATCGCGTGCTGCGCAGCACGGTCGCGGCCTACACGCGCGCCGAGGTCGAGCTAGCCCTCGTTGCCTACAACGGCAAGGATGCATGCCCGTGGTCGGGCCGGATCCCTGCGTACCTCGATCGGCTCGACATGCTGCTCGAGACCCAGCCACTCGGCGGGCTTGCCGCCCTGGAGGAACTGTGCAGCCTGTCGCTACGGCAGCTCCAGTGCGAGAAGTTCATCCGCAAGCGCCCACGACCCAGTGTCCTGCCGACACACCCGTTCTTCGAGGCCGCCAAGGCACTCGAGGACCAGTTGGAGAAGGCGCAGGCAGCCCTGCTCGCACAGATGCTGCGCGATGCCCACGAGCAACTGCAGCAATCCAAGCGCGAGGCGCGGGTGCGCTCGTTTCAGGACCTGCTCGTCGAGTTGCACGAACTGCTCGCAGACGAGGTCCGCGGCCCCGATCTCGTCGCAACCATCCGGCAGCGCTGGAAGGTCGCCCTCGTCGACGAGTGCCAGGACACGGATCCGCTGCAGTACGCGATCTTCGACCGCTGCTTCGGCGACGAGTTGCTGCTCGTGGGCGACCCCAAGCAGTCGATCTACGCCTTCCGCGGCGCCGACCTGCGCGCCTACCTGAAGGCGGCAGCCAACTCGGATCGGCTCACTCTCGACAAGAACCACCGCAGCCATCCCGACCTCGTGGAAGCGGTGGTCCGGTTGTTCCAGCGCGCGGGCAAGCGGCCCTTTGTCACGGACGGCATCGACATCCCTCACGTCACCGGCAGCAAGGATGCCGATTTGATGCGGCTCCACGGCAACGAGGGCATGCCCCTCTGCTGGCGCATGCTGCAGCCCGGCAGCTGCGGGCCCGATGGCCTCGCGCCCAGGACAAAGTGGGAGACGTCCCTGCGCGTGGACGTGGTGGACCAGTGCCGTTCGTTCCTCGGTGGCAAGGCGTGGCTCGTGGAGGAAGGGAAGCGTCGCGACCTCAGGCCCAGGGACATCGCGATCCTCGTCCGCTCCAACCTGCAGGGCCGCATGATCCAGCAGGCCCTGCAAGACCAGGGCATCCCGGCCACCATCGCGCGGCTCGCCGACGTCTTCTCCAGCGATGAAGCAGCCGAACTCGAGATCCTCGCACATGCGGTGCTTGACCCGGGCACGGCCCACCTGCAGCAGGCAGCGCGCGCCACGATCTTCTGGGGCAGGACGGCAACCGAACTCACCGCCGAGGGCACGGTGGCGGCCAGCCTGCAAGCCGACCTCGAGCTCGTCCGCGAACTGCTGCGGTCGTGGCGCGAACGGGGCTTCATGGCGATGTTCGTGAAGGCCCTCGAGGCCCGCCAGCTGCGCGCGCGCATGCTGCTGCGGCAGGACGGCGAGCGCAAGCTCACCAACTGGTTCCAGGTGGCCGAGCTGCTGCAGGCGCAGGCCACCAAGGAGAACCTCGGCCCCGAGGAGTTGCTGCGGTGGTTCGGGGACGAACGACATGGCGACCTGCCGTCCACGCCCGAGGAGCGCGAGATCCGCCTGGAGAGCGACGAGGATGCAGTGCAGATCCTCACCGTGCACACGAGCAAGGGCCTCGAGTTCGAGGTGACGCTGCTGCCCTTCGTCACGGTCCCGATGAACGGCGAGAGGAAGTTGGCCACGGGCCCGCTCCTCTCGCGGGACGAGGAAGACAACCCGGTCTTCGACCTGTCGAGCAAGCCCACAAGTGAGCACCAGGACCGCGCCGCGCGTGAGAACCTCGCCGAGGACCTGCGGCTCCTCTACGTCGGACTCACGAGGGCGAAACGGCGCTGCATCGTCTGGCACGTGTGCGACAAGACCGCGCCGCAAAGCGCCCTCGCCTGGCTGCTCCACCATCACGGACTTGGTCCCAACGAGGCGGAGTTCACCCGCAACTGGCACGAGGCGGTCGAGGGCGCGTGCGGCATGTGGCGTACGCAGCTGGAACAGTTCGTTGCCGCCCACTCGACCTCGATGTCGTTCGAGGAAGTCCCCTTCACCGAGCCCAGGGCCGAGTCGCTGGCAACCCCACCGCGACCGTCCGGGAAACCGCTGCCGGCATTCCTGCCCCTGCCCGTGCTGGAGAAGCGCACGAAGGCCACGGTGAGCTTCTCGATGCTGACGAACGGGTCGCACGTGGAGACCGCCATCGACCACGATGACACCGACCGCGACGAGAACGTCGAGGCGGAACCCAAGGACGTGCGCGCGAAGGGGGTGTTCGGGCTGCGCGGCGGCAAGGGCCTCGGCACCTGCCTGCACTCGATCTTCGAGGTCGCGGACTTCCAGGAGCCGAAGGGCGACCACAACCGCAAGCTGGTCGAGCAGCTGCTCGCTGCCCACGGCCTCGCCGACCCTGACACCCACCAGGGTGTCGACAAGCCCGCCGAGGTGGTGTGCCAGATGCTGGACACGGTGCTCAGGACCGAGATTCCGAGCTTCGGCTTCTCCCTGTGTCAGCTGGACAACCGTGCGCGGCGCGACGAGTGGCGCTTCCTGCTTGGTATCGGTGGCGCGGACCGCGGTGCGCTCGGCAGGATCCTCATGCAGTCGGGCGAGGCGTGCGTGCGCCGCGTCGGCGAAGAACTCGCCAGAGGGACCTTCATCGCATCGGACCAGATGCTGGGCTTTGTGGACCTCGTGTGCCACCGAGAGGGCAGGTGGTACGTGTTCGACTGGAAGTCGAACCACCTGGGCGACGATCCGTCCTGCTACGAGGCGGAGCACCTGGAACGCGCGATGACCAGCTCTTCGTACGTGCTCCAGTACCACCTCTACACTGCAGCGCTGCACCGCCACCTGCAGGCGCGCCTGCGCGACCGCTATTCCTACGAGGACCACGTCGGGGGCATCTGCTGGGCGTTCCTGCGCGGCATCGGCCACACGGCCACGAGCGGCTGGTTCGTCTGCAAGCCGGAACAACGGCTCATCGAGGACCTGGCAGCAGAACTCTCACGCAGCGAGGCGGCGACATGAGGACCTCATCCGGATCCAACCAGCTCGCCACCGTGCTCGAACAGTGGTTCGTCCGCCACTCAGGTGAGCGCGAGGCGGAAGCGCGCATCCTCGGCTGGTGTGCGCGCAAGATCGTCGAGGCCAGGGCCGAGGGGCATTCCTGCCTGAAACCCGACCAACTGGGTGGCGATACCGGTGAGGGACCGGGGCGTGATGCCGCCTCGGTGCGCGAGATCCTCACGGCATCGCGCTGGTGCTCCGACGGCAGCCGCGAGACGCCGCTCGTGCTCGACCGCGCGGGACGGCTGTACTTCCGCAGGACGTGGCTGGCCGAGGACCGCCTCTCGCAGGCGCTCGCACGCCGCATCGCGGCGCCGATGGAAAGCGACCCGGTCCGCGCAGGCGAACTGATCCGCGAACAGTTCCAGGAGGCCGCGGCAA
>JBEATZ010000439.1:0-9033 GCA_041161695.1 Planctomycetota bacterium
CTCGCCGTGCCGCCCGGCACCGCGAGGCGCGCCCACGCAGCGGGGCCCTGCGCGTGCGCAGCGCCGCCGAGGCATGCAAGGGCCAGGGCTGCGGTCAGGGTGCGCATGGCGCGGAAACCTAGCCCATGGGATGCAACTCGCCCAGCCGGGATGGGCCCTAGGGCACCTTGTCCGCGATGCCGATCCCGCGGCACGATCGGGGGCGTGCAGCAGGAACCCTCGTTCGGAGCCCTCGCGCTGGCCCTCGGCCTCGGCCTCCTCGTGGGGCTCCAGCGGGAGCGCGCCGGCAGTGCCCGCGCCGGTTCCCGCACCGTGCCCCTGATCGCACTCCTCGGTGCCATCTGCGCGATGCTCGTGCCTGCCGTGGGTGGATGGATCGTCGCCGCCGGCCTGCTCGGGGTGACGGCGGCGATCGTGGGGGCGAGCCTGCGCGACGAGCGGCCCGCGGACCAGCGCACGGGACTCGCATCCGAGGTCTCGATGCTGGTCATGTACGGCATCGGCGCGCTGTGCGTGCTCGCGACCTGGGAACTGGCGGTCGTGCTGGGCGGCGCCGTGCTGCTGCTCCTGCACTTCAAGCAGCCCCTGCACGCCCTCGCGAAGCGCATCGGCGAGGAGGACGCGCACGCGGTCGCGCGGTTCGCCCTCTTGAGCATGGTGATCCTGCCCGTGCTGCCCGACGTCGACATGGGGCCCTACGGCGCGCTCAACCCGCATCGCACCTGGCTCGTGGTCGTGCTCGTCGTGGGCATCGGCCTGCTCGCGCACGTGGCCCACAGCACGCTGGGCCTGCGCGCCGGCACGCTCGTCGGGGGACTGGCGGGGGGCCTCGTGAGTTCGACCGCGACCACCGCAGCCATGGCGCGCAGCGTGCGCACGGGGTCGCAGTCCGGGAGCGCTGCACTGGTGGTGCTGATCGCGTCGGCGATGGTCGTGCCGCGGCAGATCGCCGAACTCGCGGTGCTCGCGCCTGCAGCACTGCCCGGCCTCCTGCTGCCCCTCCTGCTGGTCCTCGCCGCCTTCCTGCCGGGCATCCTGTTCCTCTGGCGGCGCATGGATGCACGGGCTGCGCCGCATGCCACCACCAACCCCGCAGGACTGCGGCCTGCGCTGGTCTTCGGCGCGCTGTTCGCCCTGGTCTCCCTCGCCGCCGCCGCGGCCACGGACCGGGTCGGAGTCCCTGCCGTGTACGCCGTGGCGGCGTTGTCGGGACTCGTCGAACTCGACGCGATCACCATCTCGACGGGCAGCATGGTGGCCGACGGGCGGCTCGACGGCCTCACCGGCGTCCGCGCGATCCTCGTGGCCTTCGGCTGCAACCTCGTCGCCAAGGGCGTGCTGGCATGGGGGCTGGGCGGCAGTGCGATCGGACGCCCGGTCCTGTTCTGGTTCCTGCCGCCCCTCGCCGCGGTGGCAGCGCTGGTTGCCGGCGCCGCGCCATGATGCATCAGGGTCGTTGCTGCTCCCTGCCGTCTCTGCTCCAATCGCCGCCATGACCGCCACGGATCCGGCGCCCGCGCGCATCGCGACGCAGACCCTTCGCATCGACGGCAAGGAGGTCGAGTTCCGGCCCGGGGAGAGCCTGTACCAGGCGGCGCAACGCGCCGGCAGCGAGGTCCCGACCCTCTGCTACGACCCGCGCCTCGAGGCGTTCGGTTCCTGCCGCCTCTGCGTGGTGGAACTGGAGGGTTCGCGCAACCCGGTCGCCTCCTGCACCACGAAGTGCCACCCGGGCATGGTCGTGGCGACGCACTCGCCCAAGCTGGACAAGCACCGCAAGACCCTCCTCGAACTGGTTGCCAGCGAGAACCGCACCGTGGATGCGGACCCCCTCAGCGGCCGCTCCAGCCAGGAACTCAAGACGCTGGTCGACAGGCACGGTGCCCGCACCGGCAGGTTCCAGGGCGCGAAGTCCGGCACCTCGCACCCCACGGACGCGAATCCGTTCATCCTCCGCGACTACGAGCAGTGCATCAGCTGCTACCGCTGCGTGCGCGTGTGCGCCGAGCAGGAGGGCGACCACGCGATCTCGATCGCCAACCGCGGGTTCCACTCGCAGATCACGGTCGAGTTCGACCAGCACCTCAAGGACTCCTCCTGCACGTTCTGCGGCCAGTGCGTGCAGACGTGTCCGACCGGTGCGCTAGCCGACAGGAAGGCGCTGCGTGCAGCCGACCTGCCCGGCGAGATCCAGCGCACGCGCACCGTGTGTCCGTACTGTGGCGTCGGTTGCCAGGTCGACATGCTCACCAAGGGCACGAAGGTGGTTGGCATCCAGCCGGCCGTCGACGGACCTGCGAACGAGGGCGCCCTGTGCATCAAGGGCCAGTTCGCCTTCGACTTCATCCAGCACCGCGACCGGCTGAAGACGCCGCTCGTGCGCAACGACCACGGCAAGCTGGTACCCGCCACGTGGGAGGAGGCGCTCGACCGCGCCGCGGCCGGCTTCCTGAAGGCATCGCGCGAGCACGGTCCCGGGGCCGTCTACGCGATCGCCTCCGGTCGCGCTCCCGTCGAGGCCTCCTACGCGGTGCAGAAGTTCATCCGCGCGGGATTCGGCACCAATCGCATCGACAACTGTTCGCGACATTGACACAGCCCCACGGTCACCGGTCTGGTGGCCCAGATTGGACGCGGCGCCTCCTCGAACCCGCTCTCCGACATGGAGAAGCCCGAGGTGATCCTCTGCATCGGCACCAACATGACCGAGTGCCACCCGGTGGCCGCCACGCGCCTCAAGAAGGCCAGGAAGCGCGGCGCCCGGATGATCGTGGTGGACCCCCGGCGCATCGGCCTCGCGGAGATGGCCGACCTCTACCTGCCGATCCGCGTGGGCACGGACGTGTCGCTGCTGCTGGCGATGGCGCACGTGATCGTGCGCGACGGGCTCGTGAACCGCGAGTTCGTCGAGGCCCGCACCAAGGACTACGATGCGCTGGCCGCGCACGTGGCGAGGTTCACGCCCGAGTGGGCACAGGGCATCTGCAACGTGCCTGCAGCCGACATCGAACAGGCAGCCCGCTGGTACGCACAGGGTCGCCCGGCAGCCATCTACTACACGCTCGGGATCACGGAGCACATCTGCGGCGTGGACAACGTGCAGAGCCTGTGCAACCTCGCCCTGCTCACTGGCAACCTCGGCGTGGCCGGCGGCGGCATCAACCCGATGCGCGGCCAGAACAACATCCAGGGTTCCGGTGACGCAGGCGGCATCCCCGCCAACTTCCCCGGTTACCAGTCCGTGACCGATCCCGCCAACCAGGAGAAGTTCGAGAAGCTGTACGGCAAGAAGGTCGAACTCGCGCGCGGCATCACCAAGGTCGATGCCTTCGAGCGCGCCGGCAAGGAGGTCTTCGCAATGCTCATCTGCGGCGAGAACTCGCTGGTGAGCGATGCCGACCGGCACCACACCGAGCACGCGATGAAGCAACTCGACCACCTCGTGGTGCTCGACATCTTCCTCACCGAGACCGCGGAGGTCGCGGACGTGGTGCTGCCGGCCACGGCGTGGGGCGAGACCGACGGCACGCAGGTGAACACCGAGCGCCGCGTGCAGCGGCTGCGCCAGGCGGTCCCGGCCCAGGGCGAGTCGCGCCCCGACTGGTGGATCATGATGGAGATCGCGCGGCGCTGCGGCATCCCCGGTTTCGATTGGAACTCGGCTGCCGACGTGTTCGACGAACTCTGCTCGGTCTCGCCCATCTTCGCCGGCCTCGACTGGGAGCGCGTGGACCGCGAGTCCATCCAGTGGCCGGTCCCTTCCAAGGACCACCCCGGCACGCCGATCCTGCACGTGGGGGAGTTCAAGAACGGCCGCGGCCAGTTCCGCCTCGTCGAGTACCGGCCACCCGCAGAATCGGTCAGTGCCGAGTACCCGATCTGGCTCACCACGGGCCGTCGCCTCCAGGCCTACCACACCCGCACCCAGACCGGCCGTTCGCAGGGCATCGACTACCTCCTCTCCGAGGAGGCGCTCGAGGTGCACCCTGACGACATGCGCGCGCTCGCTCTCGTGGACGGCGACTGGGTGCGCATGAGCAGCCCGCGCGGCCACGTGCACATCCGCGTCCGTTCCGCCGACAAGAGCCCGCGCGGCACGGTGTTCTGCTCGTTCAGCTTCAACAACGTGCCGGTCAACTTCCTCACCGGCGGCGGCTACGACCCCGTCACCCAGACCGCAGAGCTCAAGGTGTGCCCGGTGCGGGTGGAGAAGGTGAGTGCGCAGGAAGTGCGCGAAGCCGAGGCAGCGGCTGCCGCGCACTGAGCTGCACCCTCACTGGGGCTGGTCGATCGCGAAGTGGCCGTCGCGGTGCCATGGCCCTTCGCGCAGCGCCTCGATGCCCTGCTGCAGCCACCGTTCGTGGCTGCGTTGCGCCAGCACGAGGTAGAGGCGCGCCGAGCCGCGCCGGTAGCGCAGCGCGGTGACCGAGCCGAGGTGCGGCCACCGTGTCGCACAGAATGCCTGCATGCTGCGAGCCTGTTCCGCATGCGGGGCGCTGCGATCGCAGTGCTGGTAGGCGACCACCGATTGTCCCGCCGCGAGCAGCGCGTCGAGTTCGTCGAGCAGGGCGTGCTTGGGCGAGGGCAGGGCCTCCGCGCGGGTGCCCGGACGCGCGATGCCGTTGTCCGGATCGCAGAACACGAGGGCACAGCCTGACACCGCTGCGCGGGCCCGCTCGAACCACCGTGTGCGCTCGCCCCGCTCGCGCGGGACCGGCTCGGCGAAGAGCCTGGTGCCGCGGGGCCAGGGGGTGCGTGCCTCGAGCGCGGCGATGCTGCGGGGCGCCTCGGTCCAGGAACGCGCCCAGGCGGCATGGAGGTCCGGGTCGCAGGCCGCGAGCCGGTCCGCCCGCATCAGGTAGGTGAAATGTCTCCCGTCGCCGTTCGTTGCCTCCTCACGGGTCGGCTGGTTCGCGTACCAGACCAGGCCGATCCCGTGCTCCGCATCGCGACCGAACAGGCGGATCAGCCCCACCTTGGAGAAGTCGCCCTGGTCGAATGCGTACCGGTCCTGCACGGCCTCAGGCTAACCTCCGTCCGCCCCCGGGCGAGCCCGGCACGGCATCCACCGGCCGCGCCGTGCGAACCCCACGAACGCCATGACCACGATCCCCGGCCAGACCCAGCGATCCTGCACCTCGACGACCGCCGAGGCGCCCCTCGACGCGCTGCGGCGCCTCGAGGAGTCCCATCCGTTCTGGCAGAACGAACTGTTCCAGGCCTGCCGGGCAGGCGCCCTCCGGCGCGAGGACTTCCAGTTCCTCTTCGGGCAGTACCACCTCTACTCGCGCAACTTCACGCGGTACCTGTCGGGACTCATGGCCAACCTCGAGGACGACCTGCTGCGGTCGCGCCTCAGTGAGAACCTCTGGGAGGAGGGCGGTGGCGCCGAGCCTTCGCGTCGCCATGCGCAGATCTTCCGCAACTTCCTCGTCCAGGGTCTGGGCCTCGACCTCGAAGCGGTCCGCTTCCTGCCGGCGACGCGCCAGTTCGTCGACCGCTTCCTCCGCGAGTGCATCGACGGCAGCGCGTTGCACGCGAGCGCGTTCCTCTCCCTCGGGACCGAGGCCATCGTCGCGCGCATGTACGCGATCCTCGTCGAGGGCCTGCACAAGGCCGGCATCGGCGACGAACACCTCGAGTTCTTCCACATCCACATGGCCTGCGACGACGCGCACGCAGCCACGCTGCAGGACATCCTGCTGAGCTTCCGTCACCAGCCCGGCTTCGAGGCCGAGGCCCGCAGCGCACTCGTCCTCGCGCTGGACCTGCGCGACGAGTTCTTCCGGCAGATGATGGACGAACTCAGGCACCGGAGGATCGCACCCCAGCTGCAGCGCATCCAGGACAAGCGCAGCCTGCTGACGCCGCAGGTGACCGATGGGCAGCTGTGGTTCCGGCCCGCGGAGCCGCGCGGGGAAACCCTCTACCAGAACAAGGTCGAGGCGCTGAACATCGACTTCACCGTCGAGCGCGCGCCGTTCCCCGCCGAGGTGATCGACGCGCGCGTGGTCCGCATCCCGCCGGGCAGGTGCAACGAGCGGCACAAGCACGCGCACGAGACGGTGTTCCAGTTCCTCGCGGGCTCCGGTCGCGTGATGGTGGACGACCGCTGGATCGAGGTGCGCGCGGGCGACTGCGTGTTCGTGCCGCGCTGGGCCGTGCACCAGTCACAGAACCTCGGGTCCGAGCCGATGGTCATCCTCGCGCTCACCGACTTCCACCTCACCGGCAAGGCCTTCCTCGGCGACTACGAGGCGACGGCGCGGATGCGGCGCGCGGCGCCGTCGGACCGGGGCTGAAGCGTTCAGAACGCAGGGCCCAGCGGCAGGAGGCGCACCGTGCCACCGCGCGCGTCGTCCGCGAGGCGGGCGCTGCAGCAGAAGCGGGTCGCAGCAGGGTTGCCGAGTGCGAGGAGCAGTTCCTGCTCCCAGGCATCCGCGGGTGCGAGCAGTTCCGACCCGGCGAGCACCTGCACCCTGCAGGTGGAGCAGGATGCCGCGCGGCAGGAGAACTCCACTGCGGCCCCGTGCCGCTCGCATGCGTCCATGAGCAGGGTGCCCGGGGCCACGTCCATCGCCCGGTCGAGTTCCCTGCCGCCCTGCTGCAGCACCTCGACGCGCACGGCGGTCATGGGGTCCAGTGGCGGGAGCGCAGGGTCGAGACGGCAGCAAGGTAGGCGGCATCGACCGAGCCGAGCGCGTCCGCACGGAAGTCGAGGTCGTGGATGATGCCGTCCTTCAGTCCGTAGATCAGGCCGGTGACGCTGAGTTCCTGGCCGCGAGCCCAGGCATCCTGCACCACCGTGGTGGCGCAGACGTTGACACACTGCTCGATGACGTTGAGTTCGCAGAGCAGGTCGCGGCGGGTCGGCTTGTCTGCGACGCTCAACACCAGTTCGCGGTGCTTCTCCTGCACGTCGCGCACGTGGCGCAGCCAGTTGTCGACCAGCCCGACGCGCAGGTCGCGCATCACGGCGTCGACGCCGCCGCAGCCGTGGTGGCCGCAGACGATCACGTGCCGGACCTTCAGCACCTCCACGGCGTAGTGGATCACCGACAGGCAGTTGAGGTCGGCGTGCACCACGACGTTTGCGACGTTGCGGTGCACGAACACCTCACCGGGCATCAGGCCGACGATCTGGTTGGCGGGCACGCGGCTGTCCGAGCAGCCGATCCACAGGTACTGGGGCGCCTGCTGGCGCGACAGCGTGTCGAAGAACGTGGGATCCGCGGCGGTGGTGCGGGCCGCCCACTTCCGGTTGTTCTCCAACAGCTGTTCGATGGGGTCCATGGCGCTTGCGGGGAGGCACCGTAGCGAGGCGTGGCCCGGGGTGCAGCAACGCGCCGCGAAATGGCGTGGAACGGGCGTTGGGTGCGCGTCCTCGGCTTGGCAGCCTCGCGGGGCATCCTGCATCATCCCGCCATGTCCACCCTGCGTCCTGTCCTGCTGTTCCCGGCGTTGTGGTTGCTGCTGGCGGGCCTGCTGCCTGCGCAGGATGCCGCGAAGCCCGCGGCGCCGAAGCCGCAGCAGAAGGCTGCCAAGGGCCGCACCCAGAAGGCTGCCGAGTTCCCGACGCACCCGCGGGTGGTGTGGCTCGGCCATTCGCTGATGACCGACATGCCCGACATGGTGCTGGCCCTCGCGCGCGCGACGAAGGGGCTCGACATGACCTTCAAGGATCACAACATCCCCGGGGCGCCCTTGCGGTGGCAGTGGGAGGAGGAGGCCCGCGGCACCAAGCAGTACGAGCCCCAGTTCGGCATGAACGCCAACAAGGCGATCAAGACCGGCGAATACGACACCCTGGTGATGGTCGACAGCGTGCCGCGCGGCGGGAAGCAGTTGGTGGAGGAGTCCATCGACTACGCCGGCCGGTACCTCGCACTGGTGCAGCAGTACCGCCCCGAGGACGGCAGGACGTTCTTCTACGAGCCCTGGCACTGCACCGAGACCGGCACCCCCAAGGGGTGTCCGTGGGACAAGGGCAATCCCAACGCGAAGCTCACCTGGCGCGAGCGGCTCGAGGCCGATGCTCCCATGTGGGCCGGCATCGTGGACGCCGTGAACAAGGCCCACCCGGGCCGCGTGCCCATGCGCATGATCCCCGCCGGCACGGCGCTGGGCAGGCTCGCCGATGCCATCGCCAAGGGCGAGGTGCCGGGCTTCAAGGGGTTCCGCGACCTGTTCCAGGACGACATCCACCTCAATCCCACGGGCAAGTACTTCGTCGCCTGCGTGCACTACGCCACGATCTTCGGCCGATCGCCGGAGGGCCTGCCGCACGCCATCGTGAGCCGCTGGGGCAGGACCTGGTGGGGCGTCGAGTTGTGGGACAAGTCGCGCTGGGAGGCACCGGACCCCAAGGCGGTGAAGGTGATGCAGCGCATCGCCTGGGAAACGGTGGCCGGGCACCCGCTCACCGGGGTGCCGGCGGCGAAGGGAACCTCGCAACCAAAGCGGTGATTCGAGCGGAGTGCAGTTGCATGGCCGGGATCGACGCACAGGCAGTCCTCGACGCAAACCTTGCCGACGCGGCTGGGGGCGCCACCTCGCTGCGTGCGCACCTCGGCCGGCGCGGCCTCGTGGTGGGCTTCCTCCGTCACTACGGTTGACTCTTCTGCCGGGAGCGGGCGGCGCAGTTGCGCGGCCTCGAACAGCGCATCGCCGCAGCCGGCATGAACCTCGTGTTCGTGGGCACCGGGACCCCTGCGATGGCCCTTGCCTTCGCGAACGAGGCCGCAGGCCCGCATCCCGTGCTGTGCGACCGCACCCGCGCGGCCTTCGCGGCAGCGCGCATGCGGCGCGGTCTCGCGAGCGTGCTGCATCCGCGCGCCCTCGCGAACGCCCTGCGCGCCCTGCGAGCCGGCTTCCGCCAGACGCGGGTGCAGGGCGACCCGTGGCAGCAGGGCGGCGTGCTCGTGTTCGATGGCAAGGGCGCCCTCGTGCACGCGGCCACGGACGCGGTGGCCGGCGATGCAGCCGTGCTGCCCGATGCGCTGTTCGCCTGATGGCGCGGCAGGGCCCCTGAGG
>JBEATZ010000448.1:0-7582 GCA_041161695.1 Planctomycetota bacterium
TTCTCGTGCCGCTGCAGTTCGGAGATGTGGAGCCGCGCCTCGAAGTTGCGGATGTACTCGTTCAGCAGGTTGTCGAGGTAGGAGGCCTCGTCGCTGCGTGCCTTGATCTCCGCGCGCAGGTTGCTGAGGTCGAGGGTCCTGCCGTCGAGCAGGCGGGTGGTCTGCTGGAAGTCCGCACGAGCCTTGCTGAGTTCGGCCTCGGCATCTCGCAGATCACGGTTGAGGGGGACCTTCTCGTTGCCGATCGACTCGCGCAGCTTCGCCAGTTCCTCGAGGCTTGCGGCAAGTCGCTGCCCGATGCCCTCGGCAGCGGACTGGAACGGAGCCGGCTGGGTTGGGTCCTGCGCGAGCAACGTGGCGAAGGAGGCCAGCAGGAAGGACAGGATCGAGTGGGATCTCATGTTCATCACCTCAGCGCACCTGGACGGGCAGGCCGACGAATGCCGCAACCTGTTCGTTCTTGAGGATCGCAATGGCTGCCCGGATCGCTGGAGCGGCATCGTTGGCTGGCTGCCACGTCCACCCCTCGGCACCGGCGCTGCCGACGCCGGCCACCTTCCCGTCGGCACTCGAGTACCACGCCTGGCCGATCCCCAGGTAGACAGCACTCACCTCCGCAGTGGTGCCGTCCGGCAGGGTGCGCACCTCGCTGACCACCGTGATCTCGCGCTGGAACTTGTTCAACTCGTTGAGGACGCCCACCACGTTCTGGAAGCGCTCGGACAGCGAGAGACGGGAGTCCTCGGGCTTCGCTGGAATGCGCTGGCTGAGGGGCCGGACCTTGTCCACGAGCACCTCGGGAAGCCTTGCGACCAGCGCCACGGCACGGAGCTCGAGCCTCCCCACCACCTCCACGAGCCGGTCGCTGTTCGCGCGACGCTGCTCGTTCTCTGCGACCAGTGCTGCGCGCTTGCTGTCGGCCTCGGCAATCGACTCCGTGGCCTCGGCGATACGTGTGCGCAGCGTCTCCGCCTCACGGCGCAGGAGGAGTGCACGGTCGGCGATCATCTCCTTGGCTGACTGCCACTCGCGCTTCTCGCGCGTGATCAGCTGGCGCGTCTCGACCCACTTCTCGATGCCCGTGCGGGTCGCCTCGATCGACTCGGCATTGCCCTGGGCGAGGGCAGGCGATGCCGCGGCGGCGAGCAGCAGGGCTGCGCCGGCCAGACGAGAAAGTGTGTTGGAGTGACTTGCCATGGTGGTCAGAACTTCAGTTCCATGCCCAGGGTCAGCGAGTACTCGATGCCCTGTGAGTAGGTCGAACGGAGGACGTCCCCGTCGATGTAGTCGGAGCGGTAGACGGTCTGGATGTCCGGATTGGTCAGGTTCTTGGCCGCGAAGGTGAGGCGGAACAGGCGGCCGAGCGGCTGCATGACGCTCAGGTTGAGCGTGCCGTAGTCCTCCGCGTAGACGTCGGGCACGTAGTTGCCCTGGTTCACGCCTGCGCCCGCGATCAGGGAGTCGCCCTGGTGCGTGTAGAAGAGGGCGAGTTGCGTCCCGCTCGCCGCGAAGTCGTAGGTGAGGAAGAGGTTGTAGAGGTACTCGGGCGTGTTCGTCATGTCGCGCTCGGACGTGGGCTTGCTCACGTTGGGAGCGCTGAACTGGGCCGCCTCGTCGTCGGGCAGCGTGACCTCGGAGGCCATGAAGGTGACGTTGCCACCGATCCCGAACCCATCCAGTGCGTCGACGAAGTGCCCGAGACGGTGGCGCGTCTCGAACTCGAGCCCGCTGAGGCGGCCCTCTGGGTAGTTGACGGCCGACGTGTAGTCGAACAACTCGACCTTCTGGACGTACTCGATGGCGTCTTCGATCTCCTTGTGGAAGAGGGAGACCGAGAACAAGCCGCCTTGGTACGGCGTGAAGTCGACGCGCAGGTCGTAGTTGTCCAGCGAGCTCATCTCCAGGTCGGGGTTGCCGATGAAGATCGGGCCACCGAGGTACTCCTGCTGGATGATCGGGGTGAGTTCCTTGAAGGTCTGGCGCGCGACGGTCTGGCTCCACGACAGCCTCGTCGTGACGAGGTCGGTGGTCTTCCACTCCAGGGCCACTGCAGGGAGCACGTCGTCCTGGTCGTAGTCGACGTCGGCATCACCGGGGCGAAGGACGGTGGGTCCTGCGGGCGTGCCCGGAGGGCGTCGCGAGTCGGGCGGATACCAGAGGGCATCGGGGTCGGGCGAGTTCACGACGCTGATGCGCGTGGACTCGAGGCGCGCCCCGAACAGCAGGCTGAGGTCCTCCGCGACCGGGAAGTCGGTCATCGCGTAGATCGCGGAGATCCGGATCCTGCCGTCGTAGTCGACGTCGTAGGGCGAGTCGGTGATCGGGTGGTTCTCGCCCGGGAAAGCAGCGCTCCAGTACTGCTCCCACGGTCCCTCGTAGGAGCTGTTGTCGTTGAAGTTGCTGAACGAATCCTGGTCGAACTCGCGCTTCACGTCGTCGTGGAAGACGCCGACCTTGAGGTAGCCCTTGTCCTCGTCGGTCTGGGAGAACGGCAGCTTCAGGTTCGAGGCATACTGCTGGCTGGTCTCGTCGATTTCCTTGTAGATGCGCTGCAGGTTGCCGACGGTGAAGTTCGCTGCAGGCTTGTAGGGCAGGTGCAGTGCGGGAGTGAGTCCGGGACGGGCTGGTTTCCACAGCGTTCCGAACTGCCGCTTGTCCGGCTGGTAGAGACCTGCCGTGCTGTAGGCCAGCGTCCAGTCGAGCACGGGCCCCGTCTCCTTTCCGCCAGCGCCCTCGTCGAGTGCGTGTTCACCCTTCAGCTGGTAGGTGCCTGTGGTCCGCTCGGTGTACTCCAGCGTCTCGAGGCGCAGGTAGGGAGCGGCATCCGACTCGGAGTAGCCGGGCGATGCCGGATCCGCAGGGTTGTAGCCGGGAAAGAAGTACTCCTTGCCGCGCGTGTCCTCTGCCAGCGTGGTCTTGTCCTCCGCGGCATGGGTGTAGAGCGTGGTGAAGCTGATCGCGTGGTGGTCGGTCTCGACACCGAGGACGCCGAGACCGCCCCACTGGACCGTCTCGCTCGACTGGGTCACGTCGAAGAGGTTGGTCTTGAAGTCGCCGTCGTTGGGGGTGCCTTGCGTGGTACGGGGCGACATCGCCGAGCCCGGCCCCACCACCCACCACGAGTTCTCCTGGCCGTCGTCGTAGTAGGCGCTGTCGCGCTCGTAGAAGAAGCTGCCCATCGCGCCCACGCGGACGCCGCTCCCCACCTCGCGCTTGCCGCCGATGGCGGAAGACCACTTGTAGTCCGTTGGCGCCTCGCCCTCGCTCACGCCGACGGCACCGTCCCAGCTCTGCCCCAGGTTGTCGTACTGGATCGCACGGCCGCCATCGTCGCGGCCCCACGTGTTCACGCCGCCGCCCTTGTAGCTCACCCAGTTGTCGGCGCCGGCCACGTTGGTGTTCTGGCTCAGCTGCGTGGACATCTTGAAGAAGAATGGTTCGTCGGGAATGCCCCGGAGCCGCACGTCGACTGCGCCGCCCGAGGCATCGCCCTGCTGGTCCGGCGTGAAGGTCTTGCTGACCTGGATGCTCTCGATCACCGCCGCAGGGAACTGGTCGAGTTCCACCGCGCGCTTGTCCTCGTCTGCCGACGGGAGTCGCACGCCGTTCATCTGTGAACTCACGTAGCGATCCGGCAGGCCACGGATGACTGCCGTCTTGCCGTCCGCGACCGAGGCGCCGGACACGAGCCGCAGGGCTGCGGCAGCATCCGACGCGCCTGCCTTGCTGATCACGTCGCCGCCCACCGAGTCCATGAGTGCGGGCGCCTCCATGCGGAGTTCGAGCAACGCGGCCTCGCTGCCGGCCCCGAGCTGCAGGGACTCCTGCACGACGAACTCCTCCATGTCGGTGAAGTCGCCGGCCAGCACGACCTCGAGGTCGGTGAGCTTGCCGCCGGTCACGACCACGTCGGCGCGCACCTGCCGGATGTAGCCTTCCTTCGAGACCACGACGGTGAAGGTGCCCGGCCTGAGGTTGGGCAGCACGAAGGCGCCTTGGTCGGAGGTGAGTGCCTTGGCGCCGGTCTCCACGACGAGCACCTGTGCGCCGGCGACCGGAGCCTCGAACTCCTTGTCGAGGACGGTACCGCGGATCGATCCCTCCTGACGTTCCTGCGCGACGAGCGCGCTGCAGCAGGCGGCCATCACAGCGGCGGCGAGCAACCGGTGGTGCCTCACCAGGGTGCTCCCATGCCGTCGGCAACGGCAGCCATCCGCTCAGCCAGCGAAGAAGCGGGTTCGAAGCCGCAAAGCGCCATCGACAGGCAGGTTGCGGCAAGGTCCTCGGCACGCGGACGCGAGTTCGGGTTCACGACACCGACCTCGACAACCCTCCGGTAGGCGGCAGCAGCCTCGTTCAGGTCGCCGCACCGCGCGAAGGCCTCGGCAACCGGGCGCAGCGCCCGCGCGCGCCAGATGTCGACGATGGCTGCCTCGTACGCGTCGTACTCTCGCAAGGCGAGGGCCGCAGCACTGCGTGCGCCGGCGAGGTCGCCGCTGCGGGCGCGAAGGGCGGCGATGCGGCCGAGGTTCGCGATCCGGTCCTCGTCGAGCCAGCGGTTTGCGGCAAGCGTGCCGGCAGCGCCGTCGAGGTGGACGAGTGCGCGCGCACCCTGGCCACGGCGCAAGGCGTCCTCGGCCATGCGCAGCTGCAGTTCGAGCCACATGGCAGCAGGGACCTTGCCCTGCTGCTCGACGAGGAACTTCAACTGTGTCTCGCGACGGACCGCGTCGTCGTGGAACCGGTCGACGAGCGCCACGGCCGCCACCATGCCGGCACGGGCCACGTCCAGGTTGCCCGTCGCCACCATCCTCGGGATGGCGGACTCGAGCGCCTCGAGTTCGGCGCCCTGGCACGCCTCGGCGCGCACGGCCATGTACTCGGCGAGTTCCGACTCGGCGATGCCCTGCGTGAGTTCACCCGCCTTGCTCCCGTCACCCAGGAGCACCAGGGCGCAGGCGACCTTTGCCCGGATGCGATCGCGACGCCACTCCTGCGCGTCCGCGGTCTTCATGCTCTCGTCTGCGATCGCCTGCGCGATCGATGCATGGTGTCGCGCCTCCGCACCCTTGCCGGACCTCGAGAGCTGGATGGCGAGGTCGGCATGGGCCACGCCCCGGCGCCAGTTGTCGATCTGAGGAGCGAGGGCGAGGGCTTTTGCGTGGAGCCCCATGTCGTTGCATGCGACAAGGACCGCTTCCTGGGCGCGCGACCGGCTCTTGACGTGTGGCTCGACCGGGATCGAACTCGCGACCCGGAAGGCAAGGTCGAGCAGCGCCAGCTGCGAGGCCGTTGCAACGCCCGCGTCGGCAACTCGGGCCGCAGCCGGTGCTGCGTCGTTCTCGACGGCCCCTGCCGGCACGTCGGCCGTGCGGGTGCAGGCGGCTGCCGCAACGAGGATGCCGAGGGCGAACGGGTAGAGGCGCTTGTGGAGGGGAGACATGCGCACCATGCAGGTTGGTGGACTCGCCCGCGCAGTCTGTTGCCGGTTGGAGGGGCCGGTGGACTGCGCGAGCGGTGGCGGTCAGGCCCGGGTCACGGGGTGACTGCGGTCAGCGCGTTCGAGAAGGCGAAGCCGAACGGCGCGCCGGCGTCGGCGATGCCGAACTGCATGAAGAACCGGGTGCCGGCCGAGAAGCCGTTGGGCACCGGGATGTTCAGGGTCGCCTGGCCGCTCGCATCGGTGAACGCGGTGATCAGGGGCAGCTGGGTCACCGAGGGAACGATCGTGCCGCCGAAGAGCGGGGTGTCGCCGCGCGAGAAGGCCAGCGCGAAGATCGCCAGCGAGTTCTCCTTGGCGTTCGACAGTGCCAGGCTGACCGTGGTGCTGCCTGCCCAGGTGCCGGTGCCGGAGAGAACCGGCTGGCCGAGGGTGCCCGCCAGGCTGCTGTCGAGGTCGCACCATGCCGAGGCCGGCGTGATGCCGTAGGCCTGCGAGGCCGTCCAGCCGCTCATCCAGTCGTTGCCCGGGGCGAACGCGCCGCGGTAGCGAGCCGAGGTGAAGAACCCGTTGTTGGGCGCGAAGCCGACACTCACGAGGGCGTCAGCGGCCGGACGCGGGTCGATCGCGGTGACCGGCTGCATGATCTTGCCGCCGCGGGTCACGTTCGGACCACGCGTGATCGACTGGATCGGGCGAACCGTCGCCGTGACGTTGTTGTTGCTGGCGTCGAACACGCCGCGGTTGGTTGCCTCGGTGTAAGCCGTGCCGAAGTTGTTGTTGAAGAACACGCTGTCCTTGATCTCGGCCAGCTTGCCGGGCAGCTGCGCGGTGTAGAACTGGCCGGGGTTCGCAGGAGCGTTGACCGTCGAGAAGACGTTCGAGTCGGTCGTCCAGGTCTGCGCCCAGGTCAGCGTGCCGCCCGCGCCGTAGCCAGCGCCACCGTCACCGTCGAGGTTGTCGAAGGCCACCAGGCGCTCGCCGAGGTCCATGAAGATCGAGTTGCGGACCTGCATGCGCGCGTTGTCGCGCCAGGCAGTGCCGTGGTCGCCGTCGATGGGCTGACCCACGACGGTCATGTTGTAGAGGACGCCCGAGGTGACCGGCTGGTAGAACGAGTTCTCGGCGCCGTCCATCTCGATGCAGTTGTCGCCAACGCCGGAGCCCTGCGCCGCGTTGGCGGAGGAGCCCTGGACGATGAAGCCGAACTGTGCGCGGCCGCGCCAGCCCTGGTCGATGTCGAGGCTGTCGTCGCCGACGTTCCAGATGCTGAAGCACTTGAGGTTGACGGTGCCGCCCCAGATCTCGATGCCGTCGTCGACGTTGTTCCAGATCTCGACGTGGTGGATGTCGGTCTCGCGGCCGATGCCGCCGAGCGACAGGCCGTTGAGCTCGTTGTTGAGGCCGATCACCTTGCCGGCATAGCGGATCGAGCAGTAGCTGATCGAGCCGCTGTCGTCGTTGTCGTTGCCGCCGCCGTAGAGAAGGCGGGTGTCGCCGGGGAACGCAGCCGTGAGGCCTTCCATGGTGGCGACGTTGGCCGCGCTGGGCGCTGCCGTGTTGGCGGTGTTGGCATCCTCGCTGATGTAGGCGCTGCCCATGATCGTGAGGTTGCCCCACTCGTTGCAGGCCTCGCGGGCCGTGCCGGTGCGGGGGTTGCCGTTGACCCACGTGGCGACGTCGGCCGTCGAGGTCATGATCACGGGGCGGTCCTGGGTGCCGCGGATGAAGATCTGCGCGCCCTTGCAGACGGCGATCGAGCCACCCACGTTCGTGGTGCTCGCGACCACGGTGCCCGCCTCGATCGTGAGCGTGGCGCCGGGGAGGACGTAGATCTGGTTCTGGATGTTGTAGGTGTTGTTCGCGGTCCAGGTCGTGGACGTGGCGATGTCGGAGGTGACGTTGACGGTCGTCTGGGCACTGAGGCCGGCGACGATGCCGGCGCCCGCCAGGGCTGACCTGAGGAGGAGGTTGTTGTTCATGTGCTGCTCGTTCGGAGGATCGGAGGACTGGTGGAGGCCACCACGTCACCGTGGTCCTTGCCTCCTGATGCGTGCAGGAGGATCCCCGGCAGCGAGAAAATGCGATGAAGACCGCGACAAGCGTCGGGCCCTGCGGGAGCACGCAGAGTGAAGGAATGCG
>JBEATZ010000450.1:0-4186 GCA_041161695.1 Planctomycetota bacterium
TCCGCCCACCCCAGATCCCCACCCCGAGAACCAACATGTCAGAGTTGTCAGTCCTTCCCCAGATTCAATCCGCCTCTACCGGAGCTTCCGCGTCGCGGTCGTCTCCTGCGATCCTACGTCATGCCCGCAAGGCCCTGCAGGCTACCGGATTCGCCCTTCTTCCCCTGCTGACCCTGGCCACCACGGCCGAGGCCCAGCTCCCTCAGGTCGGCCTGTCCAGCCGCGGCGGCGTGGAACCGGTCGGCGGCTACCCGCTGTACTACGAGGACGCAAACGGTCTGCGCCTGCAGCTCTGCCAGGACCCCAACGTCTGCCTGTTCGCACTGCCAAACCCGGCGCTGCCCCTCACCTTCCCGACCAACTTCCCGGATGAGCAGTTCTACTGGGCGGTCGCGGGCGACATGGCCGGCACCGGCGGAGCCTCGGTGTTCTACGAGAACGCCCTCGAAGCCGCGTTCCTGAACGGCGTGGTCGTGCAGGGCGAGCAGGCGGTCTTCACCCGCTTCCGCCTCCGCGCCAACGGCCTGCTGCCCAACACGGCCTACCAGGTCACCTGGCCCTACGGCACGCAGTCCTTCACCACCGACAACCTCGGCGAGATCAACTTCACCGACGACGTCGGCTTCGCGGCGCTGCAGTTCGACCTCGCCCTCGCCGGCAACGTCGGACCGTTCCTCACGCCGGTGGGCTTCAACAGCCGCCAGCCCGGTGTGTTCATCGCCGACGCCAACATCCTCGTGCCGGTGCAGGGCAGCCCGCTCGGCACCAACTACTTCCGCATCACGGGCCCCGGCGTGGGTGACCTGTTCACCGCGAACCGCGTCGATGCGAACACGGCCCAGATCAACCTGTTCAGCCTGCAGGGCCAGATCTCGGTGAGCGGCGGCGTGGGCGTGAAGACGGCCTACGTGGCACGCTCCACGACCGAAACCGCGGTCAACGTCTGGGCGACGGCGCCCGTGGGCGTTGCGCTCACGGCCACGGCCGACGGCAGCACGCCGGTGGCCATGACGGCGCTCGGCACCACGGGCACGTACTTCGCCCGCGTCGTGTTGCCTCCCACGAGCGTGCCCACTTCGGTGACGCTCACCAACACCACCGACAACCCGCCGACGGTGTTCGTGCACAACGGCCTGACGGACCTCGTCCAGGTGCGCAGCGCCGTCTACACCGTGGGCGGCACGCTCACGGTGTCGGGCTTCTCCAGCGACAAGCTCAACAACCCGGTCCTCACCCTGACGGGTGAAGGCCTCGCGCCCCTGACCCTCACTCCCGCAGGTTCGGGTGTCGGGACGGCAAGCGTGACGATCCCCGCCGGCACGGATGTTCCCGATGTCGTCACCGTGACCTCGGCCCAGGGCGGCAGCTTCACGGCGCCGGTCTCCGTCGAGCTCAACAACACCGAGCCGGTGGTCGCCAACGCGGGCGTCGACCGCGGCGTCAACGCCGGTGCGACGGTGCTGCTCGACGGCTCGGCCTCCACGGGTCCCATCACCAGCTGGCTGTGGACCCATGACGCGGGTGCACTCATCACGCTGAACGGCGCGAACACGGCCACCCCGTCGTTCGTCGCTCCGGCGCTGAGCACGCCCACCGTGATCACCCTCACCCTCACGGTCAACGGCGCCCTCGGCCAGACCGCGACGGACACGGTGGTCATCGTCGTCGCCGCCGTCCCCGCAGTCGTTGCCAATGCCGGCGCCGACCGCAACGTGGCCGCAGGCGCTGCGGTCACCCTCGCCTCGACGGGCTCCACGGGCCCGATCACGACCTACGCCTGGACCCACGATGCGGGCGCCCTGATCACGCTGAACGGCGCGAACACGGCCAACCCCTCGTTCACGGCCCCGTCGCAGGCCACGGCCTCGGTGATCACCTTCACCCTGACCGTGAGCGGCAGCTTCGGCCAGACGTCGACCGACACCATGGTGGTGAACGTCGCGGCTGCAGCTCCTGCCGTTGCCAACGCTGGCGCCGACCGCACGGTCTCGGTGAGCAGCAACGTCGCCCTGAGCGGTACGGCCTCGACGGGCACGATCCTCGGCTACGCGTGGACCCACAACGCAGGTGCGGCGATCACCCTCAACAACGCCAACACCGCCACGCCGTCCTTCACGGCGCCGGCCACGGCCACCACGATCACCTTCACCCTGACGGTGACGGGTGCGGGTGGCCAGACCTCCACGGACACGATGGTCGTGACCGTGCAGGCGGCTCTGGACGTGGTGCGCATCACCGCCGCCACCTACAGGGCAGGCAACGTCGAATGGCGCATCGACGGCACGGCCAGCCTGCGCGGCCAGCAGATCACCGTGTACCTCGGCGCGGCGGGTGACACCACGCGTCCGGTGGCCACGGTGAACGTCACGGCGACGGGCACCTGGACGTACCGCCAGCGCGGCGGCGTCGTGGTCCCGCCGGCGGGTGACAACCGGATGTGGGCCCGCTCCTCGCTGGGCGGCGACTCGCCGGTGTTCAACTTCACGCGCAACTGATGCGCGTGGAGCAGGGCCTGCAGGATGCACCTGCAGGCCCTGATGCATCCTGCTCTTCTCTCCCGTGGATGGCATGGCCCGACGCCTCCTGATCCCTGCGGTGTGCCTGCTCGGGCCAGCCCTCTGGCTCGCGCTCGCCGCCGAACCGGAGCAGGCCTTCCACGGACATGCGCCCACGCCGATGCGCGAGGGCGCGGACACCGGCTCGGCACTGGCAGCAAGCCAGCCCGCTGCCGAGCCCATGGCCCGCAACCTTGCGCCGACCGCGTCCACACCTGCGGTGCAGGGTCCGCGCGTACGGTTCACAGACCGCCGCTTCGACTGGGGGGAGGTCCCCGCCAACCAGTCCTTCGGCCACGTCTTCACGCTGCACAACGACGGCGATGCCGTGTTGCACATCCAGAAACTGCGACCGAGTTGAGGCTGTGCCGCGGTCGCCTTCGACCGCGAGATCCCGCCTGGTCAGGTGGGGCGCATCGAAGTGAAGGTGGCCGGCAGCCACCTGAAGCCGGGGCTTGCGAGCATCCGCATCGAGGTGCAGTGCAACGAGCGCGGCGGCGACTTCGCGCTCATCCTCACCGGCAAGGTGGGGCCGCCTGTCCACGGCGCCGGCGAAGTGATGCTGCCGCGGATCGAGAACGCGCAGCTGCTGCTCGATCGCTGAGCGCGCCCGGTGCGCGAACGCGCGCGGGGTGGTGGCGGCGGGGGCGTGGGATCGCTACCGTGCTCCTGTTCGAAGGCTCCGCCCGGCGGTGCTCGTGCTGCATGCGGGCCACAAAGTTGAACCGATGACCATTCTCCGGGGGCCGACCCTGAGGGTGAGGCGGGAGCGGGAGGCGCAAGCCAGCCCGAACCCAAATCCTCCGGGGGGTTCCCACCTGAACCCAAGGGTTCAACCGGCCTCCATCCGCGGCTCTCGTGGAGCGGAGCCTCTCGAATTCCAGTCGCGCCGGAGTTAGGTTCGTGCGCCGCGGCAGCCCCGGTCAGGGCTGCACGCTCGTTCGGCGGTTGGCACGCGTTCGCCGCGTGTCTCGTGAGGTGGTGTCATGCGTAGCTTCGTTCTGGGGATGCTCATTGCGGCGGTCGTCTGTCTGCTGTGGGTGTTCTTTCGTTCCGCTCCCGAGGTGCAGGGTGGCGCGGCAGCGCAGGCCGAGCCCACGGCTCACGCCGCGGGCCCCGAGAGCCTGTTGATCCTTGAGGGCGAGTCCTCCAAGGCCTCGATCGCGCAGCCCCAGCAGCAGACCGCGCAGCAACCTGCAGCGCCGCAGCAGACTGCCCAGCAGCCCGCGCCGCAGCAGCCGCCGGTCCCGCAGCCTGCGCCGCTCGCGGAAGGCGTGGTCCCTGCCGCCAGCCTCGCCACGGCCTCTGCCGCCGACATCGGCGCCTGCTGGCGCGAACTCGCGGATGCGGCCACGGCGCCCGGTCGCCGCGCGGCCGTCGCTGCAGCGCTCGGTGCGCTGCCCGTCGCGACCCTCGAGCAGGCGATGGCCAAGCTCGGCGCCACGAACGCGACCCTGCGCAGTGACGAGGGGCGTCAGGTGGTGCAGCGCGCAGCCGAACTCGCCGCGTCCCTGCCCGACGAGCAGTCGGTGGTGGCGCTGAGCCGCCTGGTCGAGCGCCTCATGCAGGGGCCGGTGGACCGCACGAACCCGCTCGAGCGCGGCGCCGTGGACCAGGTCTACGACATGCTC
>JBEATZ010000027.1:0-4724 GCA_041161695.1 Planctomycetota bacterium
CCACCACGAGCTGCGGGCTCTCGATCTCCTCGTCCTTGCCGCCCTTGCCGCGCATCATCTCGGTGAAGATGGTCATCAGGTCGCGGTTCTTGGCCTTGGCCTTCTTGCCGGCGACCACCAGTTCGACGTCGGCCTGGCCGAGTTCGGCGGCCATCGCACGCTGCGCGCCGGCATAGGGCACGATGCGGTCGACGAGACCGAGCTCGAGGGCCTCCTTCGCGGTGAAGATGCGCAGCGCCTGCAGCCTGCGGACCTCGGCAGCGTCCTTCTTCCTGCCCTCGCTGATGCGGCGCACGAAGTCCTCGTTGATCGACGCGAGCATGGCCTCGTAGTGCTTGCGCAGGTGCGAGGACATCTCCGACAGCATGTAGGGCTCGACCGCGCCCTTGAAGTCACCCACGCGCACGACCTCGGCCTGGATGCCGAGCAGGTCCATGGCGTCGCGGAAGTGCATGGTGTTGAGCGCCGGCGAACGCAGGTCCACGCCGCCCATGTCGGCCAGCAGGATGCGGTCGCACTGCACGGCGAGCTGGTACTCCACCGGGCCGGCGTTCTCCACGTAGGCCACGAGCTTCTTGCCGTCCTTGCGGATGGCGGCGAGGGTGCGCTCGACCTCGCGCAGCTGGGCCGGGTTCATGAGCGGGCTGCCGGTGAGGTCGACGAGCATGGGCGTGTCGCCCGTGTGCTTGCGCGCCGTCTCCGTCAGCAGTTCGAGGAAGTCGTAGAACGGCTTGGGCTGGGGGCCACCGCCGCCCATCAGCAGCGAGGTGACGTCGAAGCCGGCCTCGGCCAGGTCCTGGTACAGGCCGGCCGGGCGCAGCGTGGTCACCTTGGTGAGGGTGGGCTCGGCGGCCTCGGCGGCCTTGGCCTCGGGGGCGTCCTGCGCGGGCAGCAGCGGCAGCAGGACGGAGAACAGCAGGGCGATACGGGTCGGGTTCATGGTCGGATCGGTCGGGAGAGTAGCCGATGGGCGCGGACGCCTGTCGAGGAGAACTGACGGGGAGCCACGGGACGGGCACAATGGGCTTCGTGCGTGCGACCCGGGTGCTCAAGCAGGATGCCTTCGGCAGGGTGGAACTGCTCGAGGACGGCACCACCCGCTGCATCCGCCGCGTGGCGTGCGGCAGCCGCATCCCCGGTTCGCGCATCGTGGCGCGGATCCTGATGGCGCGCGAACGGCGGGCACTCACCGCCCTGTGCGGCACCGACCGGGTACCGCAGCTCGTGCACGACCCGTCCTGGGCAGCCGTTCCTTCCGCCGGCGGGACGGTGCCGGATGCCCGCGACGTGCTGGTGCGCACCTGCATGGACGGCACCGCGCTGCACGAGTGCACGACCCTGCCCCTCGACTTCTTCGACCAGCTGGAACAGGTCGTGCACGTGCTGCACGCGCACGGGGTCGCGCACAACGACCTGCACAAGGAACAGAACATCCTCGTGGGCGCGGACGGCCTGCCGCAGCTCATCGACTTCCAGCTCGCCTCGATCCACGCGAAGGGCAGCCGGCTGCTCGCGAGCCGCGTACGCGACGACCTGCGCCACCTCGCCAAGCACAGGCGCCGCTACCTGCGGCACACGCGCGTGGTCGACGTGGCGCCGCCTGCAGAGCTGCTGGCGCACCCGCCGCGTCCGCCGGCGCGGCGCGGCACAGCCCTCCTGTGGCGCAGGTTCGTGAAGCCGCTCTACAACCTCGTCACGCGCAGGCTTCTGCGCACCCGCGACGGCGAGGCACGCAGGGACACGCGCGGCGCCTGGCCGCAGTGGGTGGGGCCTGCGCGGCGCAATGCGACGATCGATCCTCAGACCTGACCGAGCTGCTTCACCACGGCAAGGCACTGCTCCTTGACCGCGCGCAGGTCGACCTTGCCGGTGCCCAGCACCGGCAGCGACGGCACGATGACGAACTGGTCGGCGCGCGGGACGAACAGGGCCGGCAGCCCGCGGGTGGCCATCCTGGCCAGCGCGTCCATGAGCGCGGGTTCGTCGAGCGTGGTGAGCACCATGAGGCGCTCGCCCTTGCGCGCATCGGGCACGCCGCAGACGGCGAAGGCGCGCTCGGTGAGGCCGCTGCACGCCTGCAGGTGCTCCTCGACGGTCCCGTGCGGCACCATCTCGCCGCCGATCTTGGAGAAACGCGAGAGCCGGTCGGTGAGGTACAGGAAGCCGTCCTCGTCGAGCCTGCCGATGTCGCCGGTCACGTAGCTGCCCTCGTGCACGGCCGCTGCCGTGAGGTCCTCGCGCCCGAGGTAGCCGGCCATCACGTTGGCGCCGCGCACCAGCACGAGACCCGCCTCGCCGATCGGCTTCGGGGCACGCGTGTCCGGGTCGACGATGGTGACCACCACGCCCGGCAGCGGACGGCCCACCGAGCCACGGCGCGAACCGGGCTGGTAGAAGCCCGTTGCGCGGTAGCCTGGCGCGCTCGCGGCCACGACGGGAGAGGTCTCGGTCGCGCCATATCCCTGCACCGGCCGGATGCCGAAGCGGTCGGCAAAGGCATCGGCCAGTTCCTCGGTGAGCTTCTCGGCGCCGGTGAGCACGATGCGGAGCGAACCGAACTGCCCGGGCTCGCAGCGGCGCAGGTACAGCTGCAGGAACGTGGGCGTGGCGAGCAGCACGGTGGCGCTGCGCTTCGCGACGATCTCCCCCACCGCCGCGGCATCGAGCGGGTTGGGGTGGAACACGATGCTCGCGCCCTGCTGGATCGCGTACCAGAGCGCCATGTTGCCGAACGAGTGGAACAGCGGCAGCACGCCCACGAGGCGATCGCGGTGGTCGAGCGGGATCAGCTGCGCGACGCCATCGCAGTTGGACTGGATGTTCGCGTGCGTGAGCATGACGCCCTTGGGATCGCCGGTGCTGCCGCTGCTGAACAGGATGGTGGCGACGTCGGTGCGCGTCACGTGGCTGCGCGCGCCGCACGCGCGTTCGAGCATCCGACGCGGCCAGGCGAGCGCGCGGATCGCGCCGCCGAGCCGCTCGGGCCGCGTGATGCCCGAGAGCACGTCCTCCAGCATGAGCACGCCCGTGCCCGTGGGGATGGTGACCTTGACCTTCTCCAGGAACGCGCGCGAGGTGACGACGGTGCGCAACCCCGCCTGGCGGATGGCCGACTCGAAGGCGGCCTGGCCCACCGTGTAGTTGAGCGACACGGCAGTGCGGCCGGACAGGCTCGTGGCGACGGCCGCGAGCGCGCCGCCGATCGAGGGCGGCAGCAGCAGCCCAACGTTGCGCTGATCGCCCCAGGCGTGGCGCAGCCTGCGCGCCAGCACGACGGCGGTGGCCAGCGACGTGAAGCGCGAGAGCGCCTTGCCCTGGCTGTCGAGCAGGCACGGGCGCCACGGCGCGCGGCGCACCGAACGCACGAACTTCGCGTGCAGCGGCTGCAGTTCCTCGGCGCGGAACCGCCAAGCCGCCTCGGCGAGTTGTTCGACGGCATCGCGCACCTGCACCGGCAGGGTGTCCGAGGGCATCGGCGCGCCGAACGAGACGGTGACCGGGCACGGGATGCGGGTGGGCACCAGCTGCACGCGCCCGCGCAGCGAGCTGCCCAGCGAGCCGTACACGCGATCGAGGTGGCATGGCACCACCGGCGCCTTGCGGCCGGCGAGGATGCGCTGCATGCCGCGCTTGAAGGTGAGCGTGCTGCCCATGCGGCTGATCTCGCCCTCCGCGAACAGGCAGACGAGTTCGCCGTTGTCGAGCGCATCACCGGCATCGCGCAGTGCCTTCAGCAGCACGCGCGGGCCCGCGCTCGCGCTGATGGGAATGGCGCCGAGCGAGCGCAGGAACGGCTTGAGCCAAGGACGCTCGTACCAGTACTGCTCCACCACGAAGCGGATCGGCCGGTCGATGGCCGCGAGCAGGAAGAACGCGTCGAGGAACGACACGTGGTTGGGGACCAGCAGCGCGCCGCCCACCTGCGGCACGTTGGCCTGGCCGGCGATGCGCACGCGGTAGAGCGAGTTGGTGAGCAGCACGATCGACAAGCGCAGCAGCGCCTCGGGCAGCAGCCACACCGCCCAGGCGGTGGCGAGCAGCGTGAGGCCTGCGGCGACGACGAGGATGCTGGCGCTGTCGAGGCCCAGCTGCGACAACCCGAGGCAACCGAGGTTGCCGGCGAGGATGCCGACGAAGGCGAGGCAGTTGACGAGCGCGATGATGGCGCCGCGGCGGCCGGCAGGTGCGCGCCACTGCACGATCGAGTTGAGCGGCACCACCACGAAGCCACTGGCCACGCCCAGCACGGCCATCCACGCGAACGTGCCCACCGTGCCCGGGCTCAGCAGACCCATCATGGCCGTGCCGATGCCGAGACCCACGGCGCCGAGCGGGATCAGGCCCATCTCCACCACGCCGCGCGACAGCTTGCCCGCGAGCACCGCGCCGGCGCCCACGCCCACCGCGAACAGCGCATAGGGCAGGCCGGCGAGCGTGTCGGAGAAGCCGAGCACCTGCTTGCCGTAGACGAGCACGTCCTGACCCAGCAGGCTGGCCAGGCCCCAGAACGCCACCGTGCCCAGCGTGGCCAGCCACAGCATGCGGTCGGCGCGCAGCGCGAACCACGAGGCGCCGAGCACCGTGCCGAAGGATTCTGCCGCCGCGCTGGCAGCAGGCGTGCGCGGCACGCGCAGTGATGCGAGGAAGCCCGCGATCGCGAAGACGGTGAGCAGCACGCCCACGATCCACGCGCGCCCGCCGGTGACGTCCAGCAGCAGGCCGCC
>JBEATZ010000032.1:0-3321 GCA_041161695.1 Planctomycetota bacterium
GTCACGGGTGCCGCGCGCCTCACCGCGACGACCGAGGACGCGGCTGCCACGATCGAGATGGCTGGTGCGGTGGTTGCATCCGGCCAGCAGGGTCCCGCGTTCTCGCTCGCGCAGGGCGCCAGCACGCTCACCGTGCGCGTCACCGCTGCCGATGGCGTCACCACGCGGACCTACTCGGTCGCCGTGGTGCGCCAGGACGTCACTTCGTTCGCCCAGCAGGCCTTCGTCAAGGCATCGAACACCGGCTCGTTCGACTCGTTCGGCACGAGCGTGGCCCTCTCGGGTGACACGCTGGCCGTGGGGGCTCCCTCCGAGGCCAGCGATGCAACAGGCGTGAACGGCGACCAGTCCAACGACAACAAGCCGGCAAGCGGTGCGGTGTACGTGTTCCGCCGCACGGGCACCACGTGGGCACAAGAGGCGTACATCAAGGCCTCCAACACGGACGACCTCGATTCCTTCGGCATCAGCCTCGGCCTCGACGGCGACACGCTCGCGGTGGGGGCGTTCGGCGAGGACAGTTCGGCCCTGGGCATCGGCGGCAACCAGTCGGACAACGCCGCACAGGACAGCGGCGCAGTCTACGTGTTCGTGCGCACCGGCACGACCTGGTCGCAGCAGGCGTACGTGAAGCCCGTCAACACGCAGGCAGGCGATGCCTTTGGTGCGGCCGTCGCCCTCGCCGGCAACATGCTGGTCGTCGGCGCCGAGGGCGAGGACGGCGCATCGACGGGCGTGAATGGCGATCCGTCGAACAATGCTGCACCCGACAGCGGCGCCGTCCACGTGTTCGTGCGCACCGGCACGACCTGGTCGCAGGAGGCCTACCTGAAGGCCGCCAACACCGACGCGCAGGACCACTTCGGATTCGCGCTCGCACTCGATGCATCGGGCAGCGTGCTTGCCGTGGGTGCACCCGGTGAGGCGAGCGCAACCGGTGCGAATCCCGCGGACAACTCGCTGCCCGGCAGCGGCGCCGGGTACGTGTTCACGCGCAGCACTTCGGGGTGGTCGCAGTCGGCATACCTCAAGGCAGCTGTGCCCGATGCCGACGACCGGTTCGGTTCCACCCTCGCGCTCCTCGCGGACACGATCGCGGTCGGAGCGCCCAACGAGGACAGCAGTGCGACCGGGGTCGGCGGCAACCCCTCGGACAACGGCGCGCCGGACAGCGGCGCCGCATACGTGTTCGTCGTCGCGGGCTCCGCGTGGACCCAGCAGGCGTACGTGAAGGCCTCCAACACCGATCCGGGCGACCGGTTCGGCACCGCGGTGGCGCTCGCGGACGAGGTGCTGCTCGTGGGCGCACCTCGCGAGGACGGTTCGTCTGCGGGCACGAACGGCAACGGTGCCGACAACGGCACCGTCGACAGCGGTGCCGCCTACCTGCTGCGCCGCAGTGGCACGACGTGGGCACAGGAGGCCTACATGAAGGGCGCTCCCCTGCCCTTTGCCGAACTGGGCGCGGCCCTCGCCTTGCGCGCCGGAATCCTCGTGCTCGCCGTGCCCGCGGACGACAGCAGCGCCACGGGCGTGAACGGCGCCCCGGGGGCGGGTCCCGCGCCCGGCAGCGGCGCCGTCCGCATGTTCCGCTGAGCAGCGCATTCTGAGACGGACCAACCGTCCATGGCACCGGACCCTCCGGCACCCGTGCGAGGTGCCTGCAACCTGCGCCTGCACCAAGTGCCGTTGCAGTGCACACTCCGGCACTCCCCCCGAGTGCTCCCCATGGGCGAATCCGCACAACTCGACTTCAGCATCCTGGATCGCATCGACCTTGCGATGGCCTCGCGCTACCTCCAGGGATCGACCGAGCCGATTGCGCTCGCACAGCGCGTGAGCGACCGACTCCTCGCGCCCTGCACCAGGGACACGGCGTGGATCGCGAGCATCCTGCAGATGCGTGGGCTGCTGGTGCTGGAGGACGACGTGCGGGAGATCCTCGAGGCACGGCCCGGACGGCTCGCGCCGTCGACGCAGGAACACGGCCTCGTGCTCGGCCTGCACCGGGTGCTGCAGATGATGCGGGAGGTCGCAGGCGCGGGTCAGCAGCTCGACGGTTGCTTCCTGATGGCTGCCTTCGAGGCCATGACGTCACGCCTGCCGCGGTTCCGCAACAACGTGCTGAGGCGCGACAAGCCCTGGGACTCGATGCTGCACGTGAGCTATCCCGAGCCGGGCGACCTCGACGAGTTGCTGCGTTCGTTCCAGGCCGGCAACCGGTATCGCGACCTGCCGCACCTGTTCGACGCGATGCATCCCGTGCGCCGCGCCATCCGCATCCTCTGGCGCGCGGCCCGCATCGCACCCTTCCCGGACTTCAACCTGCCGATGGCCTGGATCGCCATGTGCACCTACCTGCAGTGCTCGGGCTACCCGCGCATCGCCCCGCGTGCCGAGGACACGGCCATGCTGCAGAAGCTCGTGTCCGGGCCGCCGCCGCTGCGATCGATCCAGGTCGAGTCCCGCGTGCTCGAGGCGATCGAGTCACTCTGAGGCGGCTTCGCGCAGCGCCACGACGGCGCCCAGCGGCACCTTGCGGCCGCCGTCGAGCGTGACCTGCTCGAAATCCACGTCGATGAGCGCGCCGCGCACCGCCTCCGCATGGGTGCGGACCTCCACCTTGCGGCCCATGAGCCGCAGCATGGTGCGGTAGGCGGGGAGCAGTTCGGTCGCGCGCGGACCCGATGCGAGCTCCAGCACGCGGTCGAGTTGCCGTGCCAGCGCGAGCAGCATCTGGTGCCGGTCCAGCTCGCGTCCGCCCTCGAGCGCCAGCGACGTGGAGGTGTGCTCGAGTTCGGGCGGGAAGCGCACGCGGTTGACGTTGAGGCCGATGCCGAGCAGCCATGTGGGTGTCGAGCCGCCCAGGCCGTCGATGAGGATGCCGCACACCTTGCGGCCGCCGACGAGGATGTCGTTGGGCCACTTGATGCGCACCGCACCCGCGACGTGGGGTTCGATCGTCTGCGCCACCGCAAGCGGCACCGCCATCGGCAGCGCGAGCGGCGCCACCGGCGTGAACCCCTGGACGCGGAAGGTCACCGCCAGGTCGAGCCCCGGTTCGTCCTGCCACACGTGGTCGCTGCGCCCGCGCCCGCGCGTCTGGTGGTCGGCCCAGTGGATGGAGTCGCCCGGCAGCTGGTCCTGTGCCGCGAGGTCCTGCGTGGAGGGGCACTCGTGGTCGTGCGTGAGCCGCGCGAAGCGCGTCGTGGCGCGCAGGGCGTCGAGCAGCTGCTGGTCGTCGGGATTCTCGGTCACCGCCGGGGCCTCACCGCGCCTGCCGCCGGGCCACGAGTTCCCGGCGCAAGGCGGCTGCGGCAC
>JBEATZ010000063.1:0-3573 GCA_041161695.1 Planctomycetota bacterium
GGCGCAGAGCACGGGGGCGCAGGCGAGGGACAGCAGGATCGCGAGGTGGTGCTTCATGGGGTTCGCGCGGCGTGGGCGCCATCCTAGGACGGCGAAGCCGCGATGCCATCGTGCCCAGCGCGCCGCGGCCACCTTCCACCCTTCCGCCGGGCCGTTCCGCCCGCCGGGTCTGCGCCCTCGGGACCGCGTGGCGTGTGCGCGCCGCTTGCTACCATCCGCGATCCCCCCGGACCCACACCATGCGCCTGCCACACCCCATCTCCGCAACCCTCGCGCTCCTGCTGTACCTCGCCTGCGCCCCCGTGCTCTGCGCCCAGGACGGCGAGGCCCGCCCCGAACCGCAGGTGGTCGAGCTCAAAGGGCGCGTGACCGACGCGCAAGGCAAGCCGGTTGCCGGTGCCGCCGTTGCCTTCGCGCCCGCAGACGAGTGCACGACGCGCGAACTGCTCGCATTGCCGCAGGTGCGCACCGATGCGGACGGCAACTGGACGCTGCAGTGGCAGGTGCCGCAGGATCCTGCGAGTTCGCGCGCCAACCGCACCGTGCTCCTGGTTGCCGCGGATCGCCATGCGAGCCTCGCGCGCACCGTCGCACTCACGCCGCGCAAGGGCACGGCGGGCGGGGGCCGCGGCGGCAAGTTCGTGCTGCCCGGCGGCGCCAGCGCGAGTGTCAAGGTGCCTGAGTTCGAACCAGTGCAGGACCAGGGCACGCTCGTGCTGCTGCCTGCTGCACGCCTCGTCGGCCGCGTGCGCAGCGAGGACGGCGCGCCGCTTGCGGGCGTGGAGGTCGTGGCCACCGATGCGCTCGACGGCACGCGTTTCCTCAGCGCAACCTCGAGCAACCTGCGCTGCAGGGCCACCTCGGGCACGGACGGCATCTTCGAGCTGGACCACGTGCTGGACCGCGCCGTGTCGCTGCGCTTCCGGCTCGACGGACACTTCGAGGAGCGTGTGTCGCCCGTGGCGGCCCGCACGCCGCTCGACGTGACCATGAAGCGCAGCGGCCACATCAGCGGCCGCGTGCTCGACAAGGACGGCCGCGGACTCGGCGGCGCCGTGCTGATGGTCGCCTACGAACTTTCCACCGACGGCATGCCCACGGAAGTGGGCCCCGACGGCAGCTTCCGCGCCACGGTGATGCGACCGGGCCGCTGGCGCGCGACCGCGCGGGTCGGGCGCGACGAAGTCGTCCTGCAGGGCCAGACCGAGGCGATGAACGGCGCGGCCCCGAACCTCGAGATCCTGTGCAAGGGCGACGCCGCCGAGGGCGGGGTCAAGGGCGGCGGCAAGCTGTCGGTGCGCGCCGTGGCCAAGGCAGAAGGCAAGCCCGTGGCCGCGTTCCGCGCCATCGCGCTGTGGGACGAGTACTCGAGCCAGAACCCCTCCTACCGCGACTACCGGTTGCGGCTGCTGCGCGACCAGGCCACGGCGGCCAAGGACGGTACGGCCATCGTCGACGGCCCCAACGAGCATGAATCGCGCCTCGGCATGGTGCAGGTGCTTGCCGAGGGCTTCGCCCCGGCGCTGCTCACCGAGGTCGAGTTCAAGGACCTCGAGGAGGGACAGAATCGCGAGCCGGTGACGGTGGAGCTCGTCCCCATGGCCACCGTGAAGGGCCGCGTGGTCGACGCGAAGAGCGGCGAACCGATCGCGGATGCCATCGTGTGGGCACGCACGCAGCAGGACCCCAACATGGGCTACTACCAGGAGCCCGAGGTCGACCCGTCCGATGCCGTGCGCAGTGCGGCCGACGGCACCTTCGAGGTGCAGCAGCTGGGCGAAGGCTTGTGGGAACTGCACGTGCGCCACCCGCGTCGGCCGCGCGCGCAGCCGCTCAAGCTCGAACTGGGCGCCTCCGAGCAAAAACTCGACGTGAAGCTCACGATGATGCCCGGCGCCACGGTGAAGGGCAGGCTCGCCGACAGCGAGTCGCTGCGCGACTACAAGGTGTTCCTGCACCGCATGGCCGACTTCCAGTCCGGCACGTCGTCGTACGGGCGGATGTTCTACGGCAACCAGGGCGGGCAGCAGGACGACGGTTCGATCCTGCTCGGCAACGACGGATCCTTCGAGTTCAACGGCGTCGAACTCGGCAACTACCTGCTCGTGCTGGTGCAGCCGGCACGGCCGCGCGACGGCGAGGCGCTCTACCTGCCGCTCGAGCCGTTCCGCGTGCGCCCCGAGGGCATCGACCGGGTGTTCGAGACGAAGCGCGACAAGCCGGGCACGATCCGCGGCACCGTGCGGTTCCCCCGCTCCGGCGTTCCCTTCGACCGCGTGGTGGCCATCGCGCAGCGCGTGAACGAGGACCAGCCGATGTTCTTCAGCCCCTTCAACATCGACTACAGCGGCATCCGCGCGTTCCTCGACGACGAGGGCCGGTTCACGCTGCCCGTGGGCCCTGGCAAGTACCGCGTGCGCCTCGTCGACGTGGCGACGGGCATCAGCCTGCACGCGACCGACGACCCGCTGGTGGTCGATGCGGACCAGCAGGTGCCGCTCGAACTCGCGCCCGTGCTGCACGAGGTGCTGCTGCGCGTGCGCAAGGACGGGGAGGCCGCGGAAATGGCCATGATCGACCGCATCGAGCTGCGCGTCACGCCCAAGCCCAAGGACAACGCAGCCGGCGGCGGCGCCGTCGTGATGATGGGCGGCGACAACGAGAACTACGACACGGGCATCGGCATCCGCGTGCAGCCCGGCGAGCAGGACGTGCTCGTGGTCGTGCCCGAGGGCCAGGTCCGCTGCCACGCGCGCAACAACGTCATGCAGATCCGCGTCGACAACGAACGCTGGAACCAGGTGGCGCTGGGCAAGGCGGACTTCGAGACCAGCGACAAGCCCGAGAAGCTCGAGGTGGAGCTCAAGGTCGGCGCGCCGCCCGAGGTCCCGCCCGCGAACAACGGCGAGAAGGAACAGGCCGAGGACGGCACCGTGATCGAGGCGCAGGTGCTGGAGATCAAGTGAGTCGATGAGCACTGCGCGCAAGCTCGTGCTGGGCATCGAGACGTCGTGCGACGAGACGGCCGCCGCCGTCGTCGCCGACGACCGCGTCGTTCTCAGCAACGTCGTCCACTCGCAGGTGAAGCTGCACGAGCGGTGGCGCGGCGTCGTGCCGGAGGCCGCGAGCCGCAGCCACACGCAGCGCATCCTGCCCATCGTCGACCAGGCACTGGCCGACGCAGGCGTGCGCGCGGCGGACCTCACCGCCGTCGCCGTGACGCACCGTCCCGGCATGGTCGGCTGCCTGCTGGTGGGCCTCACGGCCGCGAAGACCCTGAGCTGGGTGCACGGCATCCCGCTCGTGGGCGTCGACCACGTGCAGGCGCACATCCATGCGGCGTTGCTCGCGGAACCCAACCTCCAGCTGCCTGCGCTTGCCCTCATCGCGTCGGGTGGCCACACGGCGCTGTGGCAACTGGAGGCGCCGTTGCGCACGCGGCGGCTCGGCACCACGCGCGACGATGCCGCGGGCGAGGCGCTCGACAAGGGCGCGGCACTGCTCGGGCTTCCCTACCCGGGTGGCCCCTCGATCGAGCAGGCTGCATTGGGCGGCAACGCTTCGGGCATCGAC
>JBEATZ010000074.1:0-2701 GCA_041161695.1 Planctomycetota bacterium
CATCGGGCGGAGGCCGCCCACCAGGTGCCGGCCGGCGCCCTTGAGGTGCAGCGCGATCTTCGAGCGCTGGCCCCACGGCGAGGGCGGTGCGAGCGTCGGCAGCACCTTGGGGGCGCGGTCGCCCATGTGGTGCACGATGGCCTTCTCGAGGCGTTCGCGCTTGCGCACCAGCTGCTGGGCGTAGTCGACGTGCTGCAGGTGGCAGCCGCCGCACTGCATGAAGTGGCGGCAGCTGGGCGTGACGCGCTGGGGCGATGCCTGCAGGACCGTCACCAGCTCGGCGCGACCGAACTTGGCCGAGGCGGAACTCACCTTGGCGGAGATGCGCTCGCCGGGCAGCACGCCTGCCACCAGCACGACGTAGCCGCCGAGCCGCCCGAAGGCATCGGCGCCGTCGGCAAAGGCCTCGATCTCCAGCTCGATGTAGTCGCCAACCAGGATCGGGACGTTGTCTGGGCGTTCGGGCATGGGATCGGGGCGAGCACTCTAGCGACGGGCGGCCGCCCGCGCGAACCCAATGCGCGGCCGCGCCTGCGGGCGGCTACCATGCGCCGCGCATGACCGAGACCGCCGCGATCCTCACGCACGGCTTCTTCGAGACCATCAACGCCAAGACGGCACACGGGCTCGTGCGCGGGCCGAGCCGCTTCCGCATCGTTGCCGTGGTCGACCACGGGTGTGCAGGTCGCGATGCAGGCGAGGTGCTGGACGGCCGCAACCGCGGCATCCCGGTGGTGGCGAGCCTCGAGGCGCTGCTCGCAGGGGGCACGACGCCGCAGTGGCTGGTGGTGGGCGTGGCGACCAGCGGCGGCGTGCTGCCCGCCGAGATGCGCAGCGTGCTGCTCGCAGCGCTCGAACGGGGGATCAGCGTGGCCAACGGGTTGCACGAGTTCGTGGGCGACGACGTGGCCATGGCTGCGGCTGCCGCGCGCACCGGCGCGCGCATCGTCGACATCCGGCGGCCGAAGCCGCGCAACCAGCTGCACTTCTGGTCCGGAGCGGTCCGCGACGTGAAGGCGCCTCGCATCGCCGTGCTCGGCACCGACTGTGCGCTGGGCAAGCGCACCACCTGCCAGGTGCTCGCCGCGGCCCTTCGCGAGCGCGGGCTCACGGCAGAGATGGTGTACACCGGCCAGACCGGCTGGCTGCAGGGTTCACGCTTCGGCTTCGTGCTCGATTCCACGGCCAACGACTTCGTGTCGGGGGAACTCGAACACGCCATCGTGAGCTGCGACCGCGAACTGCATCCCGACCTGATCCTGCTGGAGGGCCAGTCCGCGCTGCGCAACCCTTCCGGTCCGTGCGGCGCCGAGTTGCTGCTGTCGGGAGGTGCGCGCGGGGTCGTGCTGCAGCACGCGCCGGCGCGGAAGCACTTCGAGGACCAGGAGGACCTCGGCCACGAGATCCCGTCGCTCGCCTCCGAGATCGAGCTCATCCGCATGTACGGGTCGCGCGTGCTGGCCATCTCCCTCAACCACGAGCACCTCGAGCACGCGCAGCTGCCTGCCGTGCGCGAGCGCATCGAGCGCGAGACAGGCGTGGTGGCCTTCTACCCGCTGATCGACGGCCCGGCGCGCGCCATGCCAGCCGTGCTCGCGCACCTCGAGGCGGAGCGCGCGCGGTGAGGATCACCACGGCGCGGGCGTGGCAGGAGGACATCGCGCTCGCGCGGCCCTACACGATCGCGCGCGGCAGCACGGATGCCGTGGAAATGGCGTTCACCGCCCTGTGCACCGACGACGGCCTCACGGGGCACGGCATGGCCTCGCCTGCCACCGAGGTCACCGGCGAGACGCGCGCCGAGGCGCTGGCCGAACTGCAGCAGGCTTGCGCAGCGGTCCTGCCCGGCTGCGACGTGGCGGATGCGGCGCTCCCTGGAATCGTACAGGCGCGGTGCCGCGGACCTGCGGCGCGCGCAGCCCTGGACATGGCGCTCCTGGACCTGCGCGCGCAGGCGGCAGGCGTCGCGCTCGCCGACTGGTTCGGGCGCGTGCACGAGCCCTTGCCCACGTCGGTGACCATCGGCTGCAAGCCGGTGGCCGAGACGCTTGCCGAGGCCGAGGAGTACCGCGCGCGCGGGTTCCGCGTGTTCAAGGTGAAGGTCGGGATCGATCCAGCACTCGACCTCGAGCGGCTCGCGCGGCTGCGCGAGGCGCATGGAGCGTCCCTCGTGCTGCGGGCCGATGCCAACCAGGGGTACGACGAGCGCGCCATGCTCGGTCTCGCGGCTGCGGCACGGCGCCTCGGGCTCGAGATGATCGAACAGCCGATGGCCCCCGGGAGCGAGCCGTTCCTGCGCACGCTGCCGCAGGACGTGCAGCGCATGTTGTGTGCCGACGAGTCGGTGCACGATGCGCACGACCTCGACCGGCTCGCTGCTGGGGGGATCCCCTACGGCATCGTCAACATCAAGCTGCAGAAGTGCGGCGGCCCGACGCCTGCCGTGCAACTCGCGCGCGCGTGCGAACGGCACGGCCTTGCCGTGATGTGGGGGTGCAACGACGAGAGCGTCGTGGGCATCGCCGCGGCCCTGCACACCGCGCTTGCCTGCCGCGCCACGCGGTTCCTCGACCTCGACGGCAGCCTCGACCTCGCGCGCGACCCGTTCGCGGGCGGCTTTGCACTGCACGACGGCATCCTGTCCACCTTGCCGCGCCCGGGCCTGGGCGTGGTCCCCACGGCACCATGAACCACCTCGACC
>JBEATZ010000085.1:0-7146 GCA_041161695.1 Planctomycetota bacterium
CCCCCATGGCATCCCCCAGACCCCGTCCCTCCGACTCCGCGGCCGAGCAGGGCGAAGGCCGCACCAACGGCGTGCTGGCCGCGATCCAGCGCGGCGAGAAGGTTGCCCCCATCGTCCACGAAGCGGTCCATGCCGAGGAACCGGTGCTGGAGATCCGCAACTTCAGCCTCTGGTACGGCACCTCGCGGGCCCTCCACGACATCAGCATCCCCGTGCCTCGCGGCAAGGTGACGGCGCTCATCGGTCCGTCGGGATGCGGCAAGTCGACGCTGCTGCGTTCCGTCAACCGACTCAACGACCTCATCGACAACATCCGCATCGGCGGCGACATGCTGCTCAACGGGGACTCGATCTACGGACCGCGGGTCGACGTGATCGAACTGCGCAAGCGCATGGGCATGGTGTTCCAGAAGTCGAACCCCTTCCCGATGAGCATCTACGAGAACGTCGTCTACTCGCTCCGCATCGACGGCATCCGGGACAAGGCGACCCTCGACGAGGTCTGCGAGCGCAGCCTGCGCGGCGCCGCGCTGTGGGACGAGGTCAAGGACCGGCTGCACGGGAGCGCGCTGGGATTGTCGGGCGGGCAACAGCAGCGTCTCTGCATCGCCCGAGCCATCGCAGCGGAGCCCGAGGTCCTGCTGATGGACGAACCGTGCAGCGCCCTCGACCCGATCGCCACCGGCAAGATCGAGGACCTCATCTGGGAGCTGCGCGGCAGCTACTCGGTCATGATCGTCACGCACAACATGCAGCAGGCCTCCCGCTGCAGCGACAACACGGCATTCCTCTACCTCGGCCGCCTCGTGGAGTACGGACCCACAGCGGACATCTTCACGAACCCGAGGTCGCAGGACACCGAGGACTACGTGTCCGGTCGCTTCGGCTGATCAGAGACCTGCGCCGGCCAGGGCATCGAGGATCCGCGCGGTCTCCGCGGCTGGGTCGCGGGCCTTGGAGATGGCGCCGCGGACGGCGACCCCGGCTGGCCTGCTGTCCGCGTCGACGGCACCGATCCCGGCGATGTGCCGGTGGTCGAACCCGCCGAGCCAGAGGACGGGCAGGCGTGCCCCGCGGGTGAGCTCCGCGGCCCTCGCCACGCCGAGCGGCGTCGCGCCCGGCTTGCTGCCGGTCGCATGGACAGGCGACAGCAGTGCGAAGTCCGCGCCGCCGAGGAATGCCTGCTCCAGTTGGCCGGCATCGTGCGTCGAGGCGCCCAGCACCAGCTTGCGCCCTGCCAGCCTGCGCGCCTCTTCGACCGGCAACGAGTGGTGGCCGAGTTGCACACCGTGGGCATGACCCGCGAGGGCCACGTCGACGCGGTCGTTGACGAACAGGAGGCCGCCCACCTCGTCGAGCACGGGGCGCAGCCGCTGCCCGAGTTCGCGCAGTTGCGCTGCCGTGAGGTCGCGCTCGCGCAGTTGCACTGCCCGGCAACCCGCGGACACGGCCTTCTCGACGGTTCGGGCGATCCAGTCCGGCTTGCCCAGGCCTTCGGTGATGAAGAGGAGACGCAGGGCAGAGACCTCGTGAGGCTGCATCAGAACCAACCCTTTCGCCGGAACCAAACGAGCATGCATCCCGCGATCACGGCCATGGCACCCATCACCAGCGGATAGGCCCATGGCTCGTCGAGTTCGGGCATCGAGACGAAGTTCATCCCGTAGATGCTCGTCACGAAGGTGAGCGGGATGAAGATGGTCGAGATGAGGGTCAGCACCTTCATGACCTCGTTGAGCCGGTTGCTCACGGTGCCCAGGTGGACCTCCATCAGGCTGGCGGCGATCTCCCGCTGGCTCTCCAGCAGGTCGATGAGCTGCACGACGTGGTCGTGCACGTCACGGAGGTAGACGCTGATGGCGGGACCGAAGCGAGGCGCCTCGCCGCGCGCGATGGCAGCCGTGAGGTCGCGCAGCGGCCAGATGGCGCGACGGAGCTCGAGGAGGCGCTGGCGCAGGGTGTAGAGCTCGCCCATCGTCGCCTGTCCAGCTTCCTGGGCGAGGATGCGCTGCTCGAGCTGCTCCATGCGGTCGCCGATCTCCTCCATCGCGGGGAAGCACGCATCCACCACGGCATCGATCACCGCATACCCGATGTACCCCGTCCCGAGCGAACGGATGCGGCTGCCGGGATCCTCGAGGCGCCTGCGAAGGGGGTCGAAGTTGTCGCCCGCATGTTCCTGGAAGGTCACCACGAAGGCGTCGCCGAGGAACATGCTGAGCTGCTCGGTGAGCCGCCCACCTGCGTGGTCGACCATCCGCAGGACCACGAAGGTGTGCCCCTCGTACTCCTCGACCTTCGCACGCTGGTGCACGTGCACGACGTCGGCGAGGGCGAGGCGGTGCAGGTCGAAGACCTCGCCGACCCGGGCCACGATCGAGGCGTCACCGACCCCGTCGACGTTGACCCACACCCGCGGCCACCGCATGCGGAATGCCGCGAGCTCGGACACGTCGCGCAGCACGCAGCTCTCGGTTGCATCCGCGCTCCAGCCGATTGCGTGGATGCGCGTCGGCACGGGAGCAGGGTCGCCCACCATCGTGCCGGGCGCGGCACCCGGCGGGGCGCGACGCACCCTGCCGAGCCGTCCGGGTGACCGGGGGGAATCGCCGCCGCCGGACGTGGGTCGGGGTGTTGCCATCTCAGTAGGGCGCCTTCCCGGCCCACTCCTCGAGACTGTAGAGCACGTTCTGCGGCAACGGCGCGCGGGCGCGGTCGTTGAGTTCCTGCAGGATCTGCGCGAGGCCGATGCCGTCCGCGATTCCCGCCTGCACCGTCTCCCGTTCGAGGCGGAACTGGTGGACGTGGTCGCTCTTGATGCGCTTCGCGAAGCGGTCGAACACGTGCACGGCCTCGTGCAGGTCGTCGCCCGGGAACAACAGCAGCTCGAAGTCGGGGTTGACGATGACCGTCGAACGGGTGCCGCCGACCTTCGCAGCGGGCTCCGCCTCGAGGAGCTCTGCGCCGAGTCGCGTGAGGCGCATGGCGACCGGACGTCCGTCGCGCATGCCGATGTCGACCACGCCGAGCGGGAACAGCCTGCGCTTGATCCACACCAGCAGGTTGCGCTCGAGCTGTTGGAGCGTCTCGGTGGGCACGTAGCCGCCGCCCTGGAACCGCGCCGCGAAGAAGTCCTCCGCGCGATGCGTGTCCAGTTGGCTCAGGTAGGCGTTGCGCGCGAGGAACGGCAGGAACTGGATCTCCTGCCACTGCTCGGGATCGGCACGGCGGAGCAGGCGCAGGAAGACGCGGCGGATGCGCGCCTGGTGGAAGTGCTCGCCGGGTAGGCCGCGTTCCTCCACCGCGAAGGCGAGCATGTCCTTCAGCTGCTGCTGCAGCGGCGCACGCTCGAACTCGGCTCCCTGCTCGGTCGGGCGCAGGGAACGTTCGCCACGCCTGTCGACGAGTCGCCTGTGCAGGCAGAAGCGGAACAGGAGGTCCAGGACAGCCTCGCCGTTGAGGAGGCCGCCCGGGACCGGCAGCAGCAACCCGGCGATGCGCTTCTGGCTGGCCTTGAACAGTTCGCCCTCGGTGGTGAACTGGACCTTGGTCTTGGACAGCTCACGGAGGAACCGCGCGGCGTTGGTCGTCAGGTCCACGCCGCAGGTGAGCATCTCCGCCACCGCAGGATGGTTCCTCGACGCGTGGTCCCTCAGGGCCACGAGGATGACCTCGTGGAAGACGATGAGTGCGTTCGCCTCAGGCTGGATGCCGAAGCGCGCCATGTCCATCGGACCGACGGTGCCCGTCATCGAGTCCTCGAGGCACTTCTTCAGCAGTTCCGCGTCCGGGAGGTCCTCGCTGTCGACCTCCTTCTCCAGTTCGGAGAGGGGCATGATCCCCCCGTGGTGGAGCAGCGCGGCATCGACGACCTTTCGCACCCTGGGCGGCAGCTTGCCGAGGCGCGACAGGATCGACGCCTCCATCAGGTACATCTTGTAGATCTTGCGGGCGTGCTCGGCAGCCTTGGCATCGGCTGCGCCGCGGTCGCGGAAATACCTCGCGTCGAGGAAGCCCTGCAGGGTGATGACGTCCTTGATCGAGGACTCACGCTGCTGCCGCATCCCGATGACGCAGTCCGCGAGTTCACCGGGCACCGCCCAGCACGGGGCATCCATCGAGGTCCACTTGCGGTCCTTCGAGGGGAACAGGAAACCCTCGCGCTGCAGGGCGGCCAGCGAGGCCTCGAGGTCGAAGCGGCTCTTGAAGCTCTTGCCGTGGGCCTGGAACAGGGCCTGCACCGTCCGCGCGGCGCCGGGCTCCGCAAGGAACGTGTCGAGCAGGTCGAGGAGCTTGCGCGGCAGCTCCAGCATGCGCCGCTCCACCCGCACTGCGTCCTCCATCGCCGCGGTGCAGGCGCGCAGCAGCACGTCGCGGGAGGCCACGTCCGGCGGAGGTTCCTTGCACCACCTGCGGGCAAGGTCGCGCATCGAAGCCTCGCCTGCGCCCTGCAGCAGGGTCCTCAGGGTGATGCGACTCATGCCCGCTCCTCCTGCTTCACCATGGCAGCCACCTCCCCGGCACCGAGGATCGCGTATGCATAGCCCTGTTCGGTCAGGAAGAGCTGCCGCTTGCGCGCGAACTCCTGTTCGCGCGTGTCCGCGGTGACCAGCGAGTAGAAGTGGGCCATGACGCCCTCGCCCTTGGGCCGCAGGATGCGCCCCAGTCGCTGCGCCTCCTCCTGCCTGCTGCCGAAGGTGCCCGAGACCTGGATGGCAACGTTGGCATCCGGCAGGTCGACCGCGAAGTTGCCCACCTTGCTCACGATCAGGCGAGGCAACTCACCCTTGCGGAACGCTGCGTACAGCCGGTCGCGTTCGGCGTTCGGCGTCTGGCCGGTGATGAGCGGCAGCTGGAAGACGCGCGCCATCTGCTCCAGTTGCTCGAGGTACTGCCCGATGACGAGCACTCGGTCGCGCGCATGGATGCGCAGCAGGTTCCCGAGCACGTCCAGCTTGCGTTCGTTGTCGCTGGCCACACGGAACTGGTCCCGGGACCCGGAACGCGCATAACGCTGGGCACGTTCCTCGTTCATGCCCACGCGCACCTCGGTGCACTGTGCGGTGGCGAGGAAGCCGCGCTTCTCCAGCAGCTTCCACTGCACCTCGTGCCGCTTGGGGCCGATGAGGGAGAAGACCTCGTCGGCGAGCCCGTCCTCGCGAACCAGCGTGGCCGTGAGCCCGAGCCGCCTGCGGGCCTGGATCCCGGCCGTCGCGCGGAACACGGGCGCCGGCAGCAGGTGCACCTCGTCGTAGACGATGAGGCCCCAGTCGCCGCGATCGAAGAGGTCGAGGTGGGTGAAACCTCCCAGCTTCTCCTTCCGGTGCGTGAGGATCTGGTAGGTGGCGACGGTCACCGGGCGGATGGTCTTCTGTTCGCCGGTGTACTCGCCCACCTGGTCCTCGGTCAGCGTGGTCTTGTCGAGGATCTCGCGCACCCACTGGCGCACGGCAACCGTGTTGGTCGTCAGCACGAGTGCGTTGACCTGCAGGAGCTGGATGGCGGCGATGCCGACCACGGTCTTGCCGGCGCCGCACGGCAACACCACCACTCCGCACCCGCCGGCATCGGTGCCCCCGGCGTGGAACGCCTGGGCGGCGGCCTCCTGGTAGTCCCGCAAGCCGAAGGTGCGGCCGGAAAGCGACTCGGTGCGCCACGTGAACGGCAGCTTCGCGCCCGCGCGGTAACCGGCCCGGTCGTCGACGGGGTACCCGAGCTTGACGAGGGCCTGCTTCAGGACGCCACGGTCACCTGCGGCTGCACTGAACCGCCCTTCGCCGTCCTCGCGCAGCAGGCCCGCGAGCTTCGGGCTCTCCGCCACCTTGGCCAGCACCTCGGCATCGGCGCTCTCGAGCCGCAGCCGGCCGCCGGGCGCGGACTTCAGCCGCAGCAGGCCGTACCGACGAAACCACTCACGCAGCTGGGCGAGCACCTGTGGCGCAACCGGGAACCTCGAGTTGCGCACCAGCCACGCCTCGACGTCCTCGACCCGCTCGCCGAGCGCCGCAGCGTTCCAGACGCTCACTGGCGTGATCTTGTAGAAGTGCACGTACTCGGGCGACTTCTCCAGCTCCGCGAAGCGCGCGAGCCGCTCGCGCGCCGCCTCGTAGCCGGGATGCTGCGTCTCCAGCAGCACGGTCCGGTCGGCCTGTACGACCAAGGGTGGTTCGTGCGACATCAGACCCCCTCCATGCTCTTGTTCTCCTGTCTTGCACGCCGCGCGCGCGTGCGCCCGGCCCCTGCATCCCCGCCAAGGCACCTGCCGGTGTGGGTGCCTGCTGCGACCAGAGCCGCAGGCGGTCCCTCGGCCACGATCCTCCCGCCGGCATCCCCTGCCTCGGGCCCCATCTCGATCACGTGGTCCGCTGCCCGGATCACCTCGAGGTGGTGTTCGATCACGATCACGGAGTTGCCGCGGTCGACCAGCCGCTGCAGCACCGCGACCAGCTTCTCGACGTCCGCCATGTGCAGGCCCGTGGTGGGCTCGTCGAGGACGTACACGGCATGGTCGCGCGCCCTGCCGGTCAACTCGGCGACCAGCTTGATGCGCTGCGCCTCGCCGCCCGAGAAGGTCGTGGCCGACTGGCCGAGCCGCAGGTAGCCGAGGCCGACGTCGACGAGCAGTTGCAGCGGCCGAGCGATACGCGGGTGGTTGGCGAAGAATGCGAGCGCCTCGTCGACCTCCATCTCCAGCACCTGGGCGATGCTGCGACCCCGGTACTCGACCTGCAGGGTCTCGGCGTTGTAGCGCCGGCCGCGGCACGTCTCGCAGGTGACCCAGACGTCGGCGAGGAAGTGCATCTCGACCTGGATCTGCCCCTTGCCCTCGCAGGTGCTGCAGCGGCCCTCGGCGACGTTGAACGAGAAACGCCCCGGACCGAAACCCTTCTGGCGCGAGAGCGGCGCCTGCGAGAAGAGTTCACGGATCGGCCCGAACACGCCGCTGTAGGTGGCCGGGTTGCTCGACGGCGTGGTGCCGATGGGGTCCTGCCCAACCACCATGAGGCGCATCTCGCGCTTCCTGCCGTCGGCCCAGCCCACGTCCGCGCGCCCGGATTCGAGCGCCGGCACGAGGCCGTCCATCACCAGCGAGGACTTGCCGCTGCCGCTCACGCCGGTGACCGCGCAGAACACGCCCATCGGCAC
>JBEATZ010000104.1:0-7381 GCA_041161695.1 Planctomycetota bacterium
CGTCGAGGGTGAGTCGGTGGAAGAGCTTGCTGTCCTCCGGCCGCCCCGCCTTCACCACGCTGGCGATCCCCGCGACGGTGTCGAGGCGCAGCCTGCCCTTCTGCTTGCGGGGCCCGTGGCACTCGTGGCAGTGCTCCTGCAGCAATGCGATGGCACGCGCCGAGAGGCTCGCGGCGTCCTGCGCCACCAGCGCAACGCACGAGACCAGGGCCGCAGCCGCGGCCCGCAACCACGCGACGGCACCCATCACGCCATGACCTGCGGGATGGGGTCTGCGTGCTCCACTCCGACCAGCTTCTGGTCGAGGCCGTTGTAGAAGTAGGCGAGCCCGTTCGGGTCGAGGCCCAGCAGGCTCAGGATCGTCGCGTGCAGGTTGCGCACGTGGAACCGGTCCTGGATCGCCTTCGAACCGAGCTCGTCCGTCAGGCCCACGCTGGTGCCGCCCTTGATGCCGCCGCCGGCCATCCACATCGTGAAACCCCACGAGTTGTGGTCGCGGCCGGTGCCCGTCTCGTACTCGGCGGTCGGCTGCCTGCCGAACTCGCCGCCCCACACCACGAGCGTCTCCTCGAGCAGGCCACGCTGCTTCAGGTCGCGCAGCAGGGCTGCGATCGGCCGGTCGGTGCGGCCCGCGTGGCGCGTGTGGTTGAACACCAGGTCGCCGTGCGCGTCCCAGTTGTCATCGTTGTGGCCGCCACCGGAGTACACCTGCACGAAGCGCACGCCGCGCTCGACGAGGCGACGCGCCAGCAGGCACTTGCGACCGAAGTTCGCGGTCTGCGGGTTGTCGAGGCCGTAGAGCTCGCGCGTCGCAGCCGATTCCCCTGCGAGGTCCACGGCATCCGGGGCCGCAGCCTGCATGCGGTAGGCGAGCTCGAACTGGTCGATGCGCGCCTGGAGCTCCGAGTTGCCCATGCGCCCACCGGCATGCAGGGCGTTCTCCTGCGCGAGATGGTCGAGCACGGCGCGCTGGCGGCCGCCCTCGAGCACCGCGGGCGGCTTGAGGTCGAGGATCGGCACGCCCTCGGTGCGCAACTGCACGCCCTGGTAGCTGGCCGGCATGTAGCCGCTGGTCCAGTTCTTGGCGCCGCTGATGGGTCCACCGGTCTCGTCGAGCATCACCACGTAGCCGGGCAGGTTGCGGTTCTCGGTGCCGAGACCGTAGTTGACCCAACTGCCGAGGCTCGGGTGGCCGCTGATGAGCCGCCCGCAGTTCATGTTGAGCAGCGCGGAGCCGTGGATCGGGCTCTCGGCGTACATGGAGTGCAGGAACGCGATGTCGTCGACGCACTCGCCGAGGTTGGGGAACAGGTCGCTCACCCACTTGCCGCACTCGCCGTACTGGCGGAAGCGCCACTTGGGTCCGACCACGCGACCGCCGGGCCGCTTGCCGCCGCGGCCGAACGTGGGCACGTCGATCGTCTTGCCGTCGAACTTGTAGAGCTCGGGCTTGTAGTCGAACGTGTCGACGTGGCTCGGACCGCCGTACATGAAGAGGAAGATCACGCTCTTCGCGCGCGCCGGGCGCAGCACCGAGGGCGTCGCACCCGCGAGCGGGTTGGGCACGGCCCCATCGACACCGCGCGACTGCCCGCGCAGCCAGTTGGTGCCGAGCATCGCGCTGAGGGCCACCGAGCCGAAGCCTGCGCCTGCCTGCCAGACGAACTCGCGGCGCGTGCGGCCGCAGAAATGGGGATTGCGTGCGTCGTTCATCAGTCCACCCACAGGAATTCGTTGAGGTTGAAGAGCACCAGCGCGAAGAGCTGGAGCGCGCCAGCTTCGTCGAGGCCCTGCTTCGTCATCTGCTCGCGCACGAACCGCTCGTGGCGTGCCACCTCGCCCGGCGCAGGCAGGCGGCCGAGGGCGAGCCGGATGCCCCGGTCGACGCGCTGCGCGAGGTCCGAGCCCTCGTCGCGGAGTCGCTTCGCGAGCACCGCAGCAGAATCGTTGGTGAACGCGCCGTTGAGCGTCATCAGGCTCTGCGTCGGCACGTTGGTCGGGAAGCGCTCGGGACAGGGCATGTCCGGGCTGGGCTGGTCGAGCCCCTCGAGCAACGGCACGCGCAGCGAGCGCTTCACGTGGACGTAGATGCTGCGCCGCACCGCGTCCTCCGGCGTCGACCTACGCCACGCCTCGTTGGGACGCGAGGCGGTGGCAAGCACCTCCTCGGCGAGCGGTGGATAGACGCTGGGCCCGTGCAGGCCCGGGTTGAGCTGGCCGCTCACGGCCAGCACCGCGTCGCGGAACTCCTCGGCCCGAAGGCGGCGCGGGTCGAAGCGCCAGTAGAGGTCGTTGCGCGGGTCGCGATCCAGGTCCTCGGGACGGCCCTCGCTGCTCATGCGCCACGCCTTGCTGGTCATCAGGTAGCGGATGAGCTGTTTCTGCGACCAGCCCATGGCGATCACCCTCAGCGCAAGGTGGTCCAGCAACTCGGGGTGCGTGGGCAGTTCGCCGAGCCGACCGAAGTCGCCGGGTGACCGGCACAGGCCGCGGCCGAACAGGAACTGCCACGTGCGGTTCGCCATCACGCGCGCCGTGAGGAAGCTGCCGTCGGTGGTCAGCCAGCGCGCGAACGCGAGCCGCCTCCCCGTGGACTCTGCATCACCCTGCACCTCTGCAGGCGCTGCAGCCTGCCCGCCCGCGGTGACCGCGAACACGGCCGGGACCGCAGGCGCCACCACCTCGCCCGGCGCGTGCGCACTGCCGCGCTGCAGCACGTGCTGGGCCGGCGCACGCGGGCCGCGCTCGGCGACGACCAGCGCGGGGAACGGCTTCGCCACCGGCGCCTCCAGCAGGCGCTGGCGCTCGGCCAGCAACGCGAGACCCGCGTCGAGGCGCTCCTTCGACAGGAACTTCGCGCCCTCCATCGACAGGCGCTGGCGCCAGGTCTCCGCGAAGTCGCCGAGCCACCCCGTGCGCAAGCCCACGTCGATGTACTGACCGCCGAAGTCCTGCGTCGAGGCCACGGCGATCACGTTCGAGCCGACCACGAGCGCGCTGAGCGCCTCCTGCGGCAGCTGGATCTCCTTGTACTCGGTGACGTAGCCCTTGGCGCGGAACACCTCGACGCCGTTCAGGTACACGACCGGGTCGTCGTCGTAGTGGATGGAGAGCACGAGGGCCTCGGGGATCTCCTCGAGCCGGAAGCGCGTGCGCATCCGGATCTCCTTCTGGTGCCAGTCGGTGCCCACGATGGAGCCGGGCGTTCCCTTGGCGCCGAAGCCCGCCTTGCCCTTGCGCCACTTGCTGTCGTCGAAGCCGGGCGTGTGCCAGCCTTCTGCGCCGGCATCGCGCACGTACCGCCATTCCTGCGGCTTCGAGCGCGCATCGTGCACCAGCGCGACCGGCAGCGGCGTGTCCCGCCCCTGCACGGCGATGCGCAGTTCGCGCAGGATCGGCTCGATCCGGGCGTCGACCGCGGCGACCTTGTCGTCGCGTTCCGGCACCGTCATCTGGCCGGGCTCGGGCGCATCCGCGATCTCCTTCGTCCTGCCGCCCTCGTACCCGTGGATGTTGTTGAACCACGCGGTCATCGCGTAGTAGTCGCGCGCAGTGACCGGATCCGCCTTGTGGTCGTGGCAGCGCGCGCAACCCATGGTCGTCGCGAGGAACACCTGGCCCGTGGTGTCGACGATGTCGGCGATCTCGTCCGCGCGCGCCTGCGCGCGGTCAGACGGCTCGTCGTCCCAGACGTTGAGCCGGAAGTAGCCCGTCGCGATCCGCGAAGCGGCTGGGTCGTCCGAGAGGCCGGCTGCGGCCAGTTCGTCGCCGGCCAGTTGCTCGGTGACGAACCGGTCGTAGGGCATGTCGGCGTTGATCGCCTCGATCACCCAGTCGCGGTAGCGCCAGATGTTGGGTTTGGTGCCGTCGCGCTCGTAGCCGTTGGTCTCCGCATAGCGCACCTGGTCGAGCCAGTGCCGGCCCCAGTGCTCGCCGTGGTGCGGGCTCGCGAGCAACCGGTCCACCAGCTCCGACCAGGCGGCAGCCGGGTCGCGCAGGTGCGCGGCCACGAAGGACTCGACCTCGGCAGGCTGCGGCGGCAGGCCGGTGAGCGCGAACGATGCGCGGCGCACGAGCGTGCGCGGGTCGGCTTCGGGAGCCGCAGCCAGTCCTGCGGCCTCGCGCCTCGCGCGCAGCAGGGCGTCGACGGGGTGCTCGGCCGCGCCCTCGCGGGCAGCAGGCAGGACTGGCTCGACGAGCGGCCCGTAGGCCCACCACCTGGCCCCCTCCACCGGGTCCATGCGGTTCACCTCGTCGGGAACCTGTTCGGGGTCGGCGAGTTGGCCCGCCTCGCCTTCCGGCCACACGGCACCCGCCAGCACCCAGGTGCGCAGAACCTCGACCTCCTCGGCCGGCAGTTGCCCCGTGGGCGGCATCGCCAGCTCCGGGTCCTTGTAGCTGATCACGTGGAGGATCCGGCTGCGCTCCAGGTTGCCGCGATCCACCACCGGCCCGCGGCTGCCACCCTTGGCGAAGGTGGCTGCGGTGGCGAACCGCAGGTGGCCCTTCACCTGCTCGCCGCCGTGGCAGGACAGGCAGCGTTTGCGGAGAACCGCAGAGGCAGCAGGCCAGGGGTCCGGAGTCGTGGCTGCCGTGGCGGCAGGATCCTGGAAAGCGGGCCCCGCGCCGTGCGCGGCGCGCAGGTCCTGCGGCGCGCCGTACAGCGCGGCGAGCCCACCGAGGATCGCGAGAAGGGATACGGGCGATGGTGACCGGATCACGCCGTGTCCATACCACAACTCCGAGCGCGGTGGAACCTGTGTGTTCCTCGGTGCCGCGTCACGGAACCCGGCTGCAGACCCCACCGTCTCAGGGCGAGACACAGCGGACCGCAAAGATGCGTCGGCCCGAACCCGGTGCACCCCCTGTTGTCCCCTTGCAACCTTTTCGTGCTAACGTTCCTTCACCTTGCCGGTGCTCCCACCGGCAGGCTGTTCCTGCTTCGGACACCACCGTTTTCATCAACCCACAGGATCCCATGCGCAAGCTCGCTCTCCTCGCAGTCGTGACCTTCGCCACGATCGGCATGGCCCAGTCGCCCCTCCTCACCCTGACGGGCGGCACCAACCAGGGCAACGTCGGCGGCGGCCTCTACTTCGACATGACGGTCAACACGACCATCACCATCAACCGGATCGACTTCCTCTGCGGCGCCAACACCGTGGCAGGCACCGGCACGATGGACGTGTTCCTCGGCCCGACCACGTACGTGGGCAACGTGGCCAACCCCGCGCTGTGGACCCTCGTGGCCTCGGCTGCGGTCCCGGTTGCGCCCAGCACGATTGCCACGGGAACCCTGAACGCACCCTTTGCCCTCGCCCCGGGCAACTACGGCGTGGCCCTCAAGTCCAACGCCCACAACCACGGCTACACCAACGGCGTCACCTGCACGAGCACCTCGATCCCGGGCAGCTGCAGCAACTCGCTGTTCTCCAACGCCGAGCTGACCATCCGCGGCGGCGCGGCGCAGAACGCCTTCCTGACCGGTGGCATCTTCCAGCCGCGCATCTTCAACGGCGGCATCCACTACACGCTGGGCGGCACCCCCATCGCGGTGGCCTCCTGGCAGGGGTTTGGCAAGGGGTGCTACGGCTACTACCGCAGCTTCTACCAGCTGTTCCCGAACCCGGTCGGCATCAACCTCGGCACCACCGGTGGCGTCGCCAACGCCGTGACCGCGTTCAAGCTCGTCTACAGCGGCGCCAGCTACAACGCAGTCGTGACCAACACGCCCATCGTCCAGCCGACCTCGACGCCCATCGCGCTGACCAGCAGTGACCAGACCTTCCTGGCCTCGTCGGCGTTCCCCGGCGCCGTGATGCCGTTCCCCGTCCCGCACCCGCTCAACGGGTCGGTGTCCGTGGCCACGGACCTCGAGATCTCGACGGACGGCTACATCGTCCCGGCGCCCGCCACGGCCGCCAACGACAACACGCCCACCGTGGCCGAGTTCCTGGGCGGCGCGCCGCGCTGGGCACCCCACTGGAAGAACATGGAGCCCACGAGTGCCACGACGCCGGGCACCATGCACGTCGAACTCGACGTCCCCAACAGTGCCATCCTGGTGACCTGGAACAACGTGGCCGACGTGGCCCTCACCACCACCAGCACCTTCCAGGTCGCGTTCTTCCCGAACGGTGACGTGGAGTACCGCTACGGCACCATGAGCGGCAACGGTGGCGGCTCGTACCCCGTCATCATCGGCTGGACCAACGGCAACAACTCGCTCGACTGGGGCAACCGCGAACTCGCGACGGCATTCCCCTTCAGCACCAATCCCCTCGACAACCTGCCGCTCACGCTGAGCCTGAGCGCCCGTCCGCAGCTGGGCACCAACCCGAACCTCCTGACCGAGAACATCCCCGCCGGCACCTCGGTGGGCTCCTCGATCCTGAGCTTCACCCAGATCAACCCGGGCTTCGACCTCGGTGGCTTCGGCATGCCCGGCTGCCTGCAGTACGCCGGCCTCGACGTCACCAACGTCTTCTTCGTGAGCGGCCCCACGGCTTCCACGCCGTTCCCGATCCCGAACCTGGGCGCGTTCAACGGCGTGCTGGTCTACGGCCAGACCCTGACGCTCACCCCGGGCTTCAACCTGCTGGGCGGCCTGACCTCCAACGGTCTGCGCTTCGCCATCGGCTCGCTGTGACCCGGACCGCGCGCGCTGCTTGCAGCGCCGCGCACCCGCACACGGCCGCGCTGCCTTCCCGGCAGCGCGGCCGTGTGTGTTTGTGGGCCTGACCGGGCTCATGGCCGCGTGGCCCGCATACGCCGCGGCAGGCCTCCTTCCCACCCTGCGTGCGGCCGCTACGAAGCTCGGCCCGCGGCGCAGGCCACGCCAGCGCACCCACTATGGCACGCACGGCAGCGGGCTGCGGACACATCGCCCGCAGCTCTGCCGCACCCACACGTGGAGGAGACTGCCATGCATGCCGTGGACCTGATGACCCGCGCGGTTGCCACCGTTCGCCCCGAGGACACGCTCGCCACCGCCGCGCGGCGGATGAGTGAGCACCACTGCGGTTCCGTGGTGGTGGTCGATGCCGAGGACTTCCCCATCGGCATCCTCACGGACCGCGACGTGTGCATGGCCGCATTGCGCACGGAGAAGCCGCTCTCGCAGCTGACGAGCCACGTGCACATGCACACACCGGTGCACACGGTGCGCGACCGGGACACGCTGTCCCGCGTCGAGGACGTGATGAGCCTGCACCAGGTGCGCCGCGTGCCGGTCGTCGACGCATGGTCGCGGCTCATCGGCATCCTGTCCCTCGACGACCTCGCGCGCGAGGCACGGCGGACGGAAGACCTGTTCGCGCCCGCTGCCTCCCCTGCTGCCGTCGGCAGGACGCTGGCCGAGATCTGCAGGCCGCACCTCGTC
>JBEATZ010000122.1:0-13844 GCA_041161695.1 Planctomycetota bacterium
CGCGCCGTTCGCCACGCTGCGCCATGCGGCAGGCAGCTCCAGCACCAGGGTGAAGCGCGCCTTGATGTCCGGCTGGTCGAAGCACGGGTACAGCCGGTGGGCATCGGCGGGCACCACGAGCGTGTACCAGTACTCGGCGCCGTCCGTCGGGTCCTTGTAGACCGTCACGGGTGCGCCCGTGGGTGCGGCATCGGCGCGAACCTTCGCGCGGAAGCGGTTCTCGCCCGACTGCAGCATCGCGCCGGGCAGCACCAGGTGGCCGTTCTGCACCGCGACCTGTGGCAGCGGTTCGCGCTCGTTGACGCGGATGTCGGTGATCTCACGCCCTGCGAAGTCGAGAACGAGGTCGGGATGCGCGCCCTTGGCGCCGGGCAGCGAGAAGCGCACCTCGGCCGTGCCCGTCACCTCGGTACTGCCCGGCACGAGGGAGAACTGCAGCCGGTACGACACGTTGCTGATGCGTTCGGCGCGCGCGCGCGCCATGTCGCGGTCGATGCCCGGCAGGGGATCCTGTGGGGCGTCCAACATCGCGAGTCCGGCCAGCAGCGCGGAGGTCAGCATGCGCAGCAGGTTACCGCGAGGGGGTCGGGGGCGGATGCGCCATCACTCGACGAGGCCGGGCAACCGCGAGGCGGCGACGCGCAGCAGCAGCTGCAGTTCCTCGCGGTAGGACTCCTCGTCCTGGCAGCAGTCGCGCAGTTCCTCCTCGACGAGGGCACGCAAGCGCTGGCGGCCGCGGAACAGCATCATGTAGACGGCTTGGGTCGTGGTGGCGAGTTCACGCGCGACCTCGCTCGCAGGGTGCGTCTTCGTGTCCTCCTCGCCCTTGCCGAGCCCGTAGAACAACCGCATGCAGCTCGCCATCTGCGGATGCTCCGCCTCGAGCGTCCGCAGTGCGTTGCGGATCACCGACTCGACCCAGCGCACCATCGCCGCGCCCTGGCCTTGCTCGCCTGCGGCAAGCGACTGCAACACGAGTTCGTCGACCTGCGGCAGTCCCTGCTTGCGCGACCAGGCCCTGGCGAAGTTGCGCACGGTGCCGAACAGCAGCGCCCGGAACCGCCGCTGGCGATCCGCGCGCTCCAGGGTGCGGCTCAGGAACAAGTAGCCCCAGAACTCCTCCTCGGCATGGTCCACGAGGTCCTGCCTGCGAAGGATCGAGGCCAGCACCTCCCGCACGAACTCGCGGTAGCGCTCGACGAACCACTGCCACGCCCCTTCCGACCCGGAGCCCTGCAGGGCATCGAGCCTGCTCCAGCGGGTCTCGAGGAGGTCGGGTCGCAGCGATGCCATCAGACCAGCTTCCGCGCTGTCCGGTGCGCCGACAAGCCCGCAGGCCCCATCCCGGCAACGGGTCCGCGGCACGCACGCGCTCGGTCCCTCCTAAAAGCGGGGATTCGGGACGAAAGCAACGGCACTCTCGCGGCAAGTACCTGCGCCACGGCGCGCGCGGCCAACCGAGCTGGAGCAGAGAGTCCGGTCAGGAGCAACATGTCCCGGCGACGCACGGGATTCGGACCGCCTGCCGCGCGCCGTGGCTTTTCCCTCCTGCGGATGCACGGGGGAGGTGACACTCGGCTCCACCGCAGGACGGGCCTGCGGTGACCACCCGGAGGATGCCCTGGAACCGCACGAGAACCGACCGCTCGACCCGGCCCTCGAGGACCAGCTCGCCGAGCTGCTGTTCCGGGATCCGACGCACCGCGCGGAGCGCATCGACGAACTCGTGCGCGCCCATCCGCAGGCAGAGGCGGCGATCCGCTCCAGGCTGCGCGAACTGGAAGGCGCCCGCAGCTCCGGCGATGCGCAGGAGCCCGTCCTGCCGGCTGGCATCCCGCGCCAGCTGGGGCCCTATCGCGTCCTCGGACTGCTCGGCGAGGGCGCATCCGCGACCGTCTGCCTCGCCCAGCAGCGCGGCGCCGTCGAGCGCATGGTCGCCCTCAAGCTGCTGCGCAACCGTGACCCACGCATCGGCTTGCGGTTCCGGCAGGAAGTCGACGCCCTCGCGGCGATGGCCCACGAGAACATCGCCCGCGTCTTCGACAGCGGCACCATCGACGGCATCACCTACGTGGCCATCGAGCTCGTCCCCGGTGCGTGCACGCTGCTGCAACACTGCATGCAGGAACGCCTGCCGGTCCTCGAGCGCATCCGCCTGTTCCAGCAGGTGTGCGAGGGCGTGCGGCATGCGCACCTGCGCGGCATCCTGCACCGCGACCTGAAGCCCCAGAACGTGCTCGTCGCGGTCGAGGACGGCCGCGCCGTGCCCAAGATCATCGACTTCGGTCTCGCACGCGCCATCCGCCGCGACGATTCCGAGGCGCTGCACCTCACGCGCGAGGGCATCCTGCTGGGCACCCTCGGTTCCATGTCCCCCGAACAGGCGCGAGGCATCCGCGACATCGACGCGCGCACGGACGTCTACGCCCTCGGCGCCCTGCTGTACGAACTGCTCACCGGGCGTGCCCCGCTTGCGGCGGCCCTCGGTGCCGTGGCCAGCGATGCCGAGGCCCTCGACGTCATCTGCCGCGTCGAGCCGGTGCGACCGGGCGTCGCCGGATGGCTGCTGCACGGCGGCGAGTCGGTTCCCAAGCCGCTCGCACGCGACCTCGACTGCATCCTGCTCACTGCATTGCGCAAGGATCGCGACGAGCGCTACGCCTCCGTGCAGGACCTCTCCGAGGACCTCGCTCGCTGCCTTGCACACGAACCACTGCGCGCCGGGCCGCCCGGCATGGGCTACCGCCTCTCGAAGTTCGTGCGGCGCAACCGCCTCGCCGTCACCGCGGGCACGCTGGTGGCGGCTGCCCTCGTCACCGCGACCATCGTTTCGCTCCGTTTCGCAAACGAGGCCGATGCGCGTCGTGTCGCGCTCGGCGAAGTGGCCGAAAAGCTGCAGGTGCGCACGAGCGAGTACGACCTGCTCGCAACGGCAGTGCAGGTGAAGAAGGCCCGTGATGCCGCAGCGCGCATGCACCCTGCGGTGCCGGCAACCGCGCCAACCCTGCGCGCATGGCTGGACACGGACCTCGTCCAGTTGCAGGACGCACGGCCGCGCGTGGTTGCCCTCGTCGAGGCCCTTCGCGCGCGTGCACTGTCCCTTTCCGCCGTGCAGCAGGACGAGCTCCGGAGGCAGCATGTCCTCTGGCCCGAGGTCGAGGGCCGCCTTGCGCTCGCGCGTGCGCTGCATGCCGCGCGTGAGGTCTGCCTCGGCAACCGCGAGGTCGAGGTCCCGGCGGTTCCGGCCCACCTCGAGCGGTCCAAGGCGGTGGACATCGTGGTCTGGTGCTTCACGCGCCTCGGCTGGAAGGTCGATCGCAAGGGACTCGGCGAGGAGGACCTCACCCTTGCTGCAGCACTCCACGCGCGCCGCCTCGTCGACCAGGGCGACCGCTCCGCACCGGAGTACCTCGTGCAGCAGCGGCTCGCCGCCGCGTGGATGGGTGTGGGCGACATCGATGCCTCTGTGGCGGCAGCCGAGACGCTGGTTTCGCTGGTGCCCGATTCCGCCCGCAAGATGGCCGGGGAGTTCGTGGCGGAGATGGCGTCGCAGCGCGAGTACCTGCAGGGCACCGCAGTCCTGGAGCGCATTGCCGTGCTCGAGTCCGAAGCTGCCGAGCGACTTGTCAGGATCGACGGCGAACTGCCCCGCGAGTTCGCTGCCGCCACGGACCGGTTCCTCAACGACGCGATGCGGCCCTTGGTCGGCGAGATCGACCATGTGGTGGGAGAGGTCGCGCGCGATGTCCGGCAGCGGCTGGCCTGGGCAGAGGCCGTGGAGCGCCTCACCCTCGACCATCCTGGTGCGGCCTTCACGTGGGAGCAGGCGCGCACCGCGATTGCCGCGAGCGAGCGCTACCGGATGCAGCCGATCGACCTCGTGCCCCAACTCGGCCTCGTGCCGCTCGGCGAGAACCCGGCGACCGGCCTCTGGGAGTTCTACGACCTGCGCTCGGCCTGGGATCCTGCGCAGTCCATCGACACGGCATCGTCGCTGGCGATCCCGCGCCATGATTCCAGCGGCCACGTTGCCGTCGGCGCCGCAACGGGCATCGTGTTCGTGCTCGTTCCAGGCGGCGAGTTCCTGATGGGGGCGCAGGCCATGGATGAAGGCCTGCCCAACCACGACCTGCGCGCCACCGCCTCGGAGGGGCCGGTGCAATCGGTGCGCCTCGCGCCGTACTTCCTCGCACGGCACGAGATGACGCAGCACCAGTTCGCGCGGCTCGCGCAGGGGGCGAAGCCGAGCCGGCACGGCGTGGGGCAACTGGTGCCCGAGCACGGCACCATCGCCGTCGCGAGTCCGGTGGAGAACGTCGACTGGGAGACGGCAGAGAAGGTGCTCGCGCAGCACGGGCTGGTGCTGCCGACCGAGGCCCAGTGGGAATACGCAGCGCGCGCCGGCACCACTTCGCCATGGTGGACCGGCACGGAGCCGCAGTCCCTGGAGGGCGCCGCCAACGTGCTCGACCGCCGTGGTGCGACTTCCGGCGTGCAGGGCAGCACCCAGGTCGAGACCTGGCTGGACGACGGTTTCCACCTGCACACGGCGGTGGATGCGCTGCGGCCCAACCCCTGGGGCTTCCACCACATGATGGGCAATGTCATCGAGTGGATGCGCGAGCCGGAGGTCAACTACAGCCAGCCGGTGCGCACAGGAGACGGGTACCGTGCGACTCCCGACGCGACCGTCACCTCGCGCGTCATCCGCGGTGGCGGCTTCCGCAGTCCGTCCCACGACGTGCGCGTGAGCAGCCGCTACAGCCTGGCGGTGGCGACCCGGGCGCAGACGCTCGGCTTCCGTGCGGCGCGCACGCTGGTGCAGGAGCGGTTCGACGCCCGCTAGGCTGAGGCTGGCCTCCCGGCCGCCGCGGCCTAACCTCGCAGCGTGACCGCTTCCCTCGCCGACTCGTACTGGCAGCACGACCTCGACCTCGCCGAGGCGTGCCTGCGCCATCCCTTCGTGCGCGGCCTCGCCGACGGCGCGTTGCCCGCGTGGCGGTACCGCGACTACGTGGCCCAGGATGCGTGGTTCCTGCGCGCCTTCGCCCAGGCCTACGAACTGGCGGCTGGGCGCTGTGCCGATGCGGAGGGCAAGGCGCTCTACCGCGAACTCGCCCAGGGCGTGGCCGACGAACTGCAGCTGCACGCGCGCACGGCAGCAGCGCTGGGCATCGACCTCGCGGCCACCGTGCCCACCGATGCCACGCTCGCGTACACCGAGTTCCTCACGGCAACGGCGGCGACGCAACCCGAGTCCTGTACCGCAGCAGCCATGCTGCCCTGCCTGCGCCTCTACGCGTGGCTGGGCCAGCAACTGCTGCCGCGCCTCGCGCCGGCCTCGCCGTGGGGCGACTGGGTGCGCACCTATGCGGACCCGGGCTTCGACACGCTGTGGCGCAGGCTCGCGCCGCGCCTCGAGGCCAAGGGTGCGGACCGCATGCACCTCGGCACCCTGCACCGGCGCGCGATGCACCTCGAGCACCGGTTCTTCGCCGCGGCGTGGGGCGGCGACTGCGCCGAGGGGCGACCGGTCGCCCTCACGATCGCCGGCAGCGACCCGTCGGGCGGCGCCGGCCTCCAGGCCGACCTCAAGACCTTCCACCGCCACGGCGCCTACGGGCAGTCGGTGGTCACCCTGCTCACCGCCCAGAACACGCGCGGCGTGCAGGCGGTGCACCTGCAGGAACCTGCCATCGTGCGCGCCCAGCTCGACAGCGTGCTCGCGGACCTCGGCGCGCACGCCACCAAGACCGGCGCGCTCGGCAGCGCTGCGATCGTGCAGGTGGTGGCCGAGGCGCTGCGCGCGCGGCCCGCAGGCGAGCTGGTGGTGGACCCGGTGCTGGTGAGCAAGCACGGCCATGCGCTTGCCGACGACAGCGTGGTGGCGGCGCTGCGCGAGCAGCTGCTGCCGATCGCTGCCCTCGTGACGCCCAATCGCTTCGAGGCCGAGAAACTCACGGGCATCACGGTGACCGACCGTACGAGTGCCGAACGCGCGGCAGCGCGCCTTTGCGCCCTCGGCGCCCGCGCTGCGGTGGTGAAGGACGTGCCCGGCCTCGGCGGTGACCTGCTGCACGACGGTACGAGCCTGCGCGTGTGCACCGGGCCGCACGTCGAGACGCGGCACCGGCACGGCAGCGGCTGCACCTTCAGCGCGGCGGTGACGGCCCACCTCGCCCACGGCCGCAGTCTCGTCGAGGCCCTCGACCGTGCGCGCGACTTCGTGGTGCGCGCCCTCGCCTCGGCGCCGGGCCTCGGCGAGACCGGGCCGCTCAACCACTGGGCGTGAGCCGTGCTGCCAACGGCGCGCACGGAGCGGCATGATCCGCGCCATGCGCTGCGTCCCCGTTGCCCTCCTGCTCCCCGTTCTTGTCGCCTGTGCCGCGCCGCCTCCCGCCCCGCAGCCCGAGGCACCACCCGCTCCGCCGCCAGCTCCGGTCGCCGAGGTCTCCTCACTAGGCGCCTTCAGCGTGAGCCTTGCCGTGAAGGACCTCGCGGCCTCGCGCGCGTTCTACGAGAAGCTCGGCTTCACGGCTGCCGGCGGCGACCCGAAGCAGAACTGGCTGATCCTGCGCAACGGCACCGTGACGATCGGACTGTTCCAGGGCCTGTTCGAGCGCAACATGCTCACCTTCAACCCCGGCTGGGACGCAAAGGCGCAGCCGCTCTCGCAGTTCACGGACGTGCGTGAACTCCAGCAGCAGCTCGCTGGCAGGGGCGTGGGCTTCACGACCAAGGCCGATGCGATGGCCACCGGGCCCGCGTTCTTCCTGCTTGCCGACCCGGACGGCAACCCGGTGCTCTTCGACCAGCACGTGCCTGCGCCGAAGCGCTGAAGCCACGGCACCCGAAGCGCCGGCTACTTCGCCGCGCCGCCGCGGCTTTCCTCGGCGTACAGCCGCTCCAGCACTGGCTTCAGGGTCGCGGTCCAGTGCCGGTAGCCCTCGGCGTTCATGTGCAGCATGTCCTTTCCGAACCACTTCGGGTCGGGCTGTCCGTCGGCCGTCACCATGCCAGCCGCCGTGTCGACGAAGTGCAGCTGCGGGTCCTGCGTGCAGCGTGCGGCGATGAGCGCGTTGGTATCGCGCACGAGGCCAAGGTGTTCGACGCGGCTGGGCGTGGGCGTGATGGCCACGTAGCAGACCTGCGCGTCCGAGCCGAGCGCGCGCAGGCGTGCGACGAGGTCGTCGAAGCGCTGTGCAACCCAAGCAGCCGTGCGCGGTTCCTTGCCGGCCAGGTCGTTGGTCCCTGCGAACACGACGACCACGGCAGGGTCGAACCGCGCGACGAGGCGGTCGAGCCAGAACACGGTGTCGAAGATGCGTGAGCCGCCGAAGCCGCGGTTGAGCACCGGCAGTGGCGCCATGTCCTCGGCGAGCGTCTTCCAGCCGCGGATGCTCGAGCTGCCCACGAACACGATGGGCCGCGCTGGCGGTACGCCAACTGCATCCAGCTTCGCGAGGTCCTTCTCCCAGGCGTGCGGCTGCTCGCCCTCGGGCACCGCCACTGCTGTGCGCGCGGCGTGGATGCCTGCAATGGCCCTGCCCAGCGCGTCGCCTGTGCGCAGGTAGCTCTCGGCGTTGCCGTACCAGTGGTGGCCGTGGCTGGTGTTGGGGGACTCGGCAGCAGGCCGCAGGAAGCGGCGCGTCGACACGAAGCGCGAGTTGGCTGCCACCTCGGGCGCGAAGCAGCCCGCGCGCTGGGCGGCACGGAACTCCTCGCCGTCCCAGTTGCCGGTCTCCCCGGCCACGAAGGGCAGCATCGGGTCCCTGAACTCGCGGCGCAGGTCACCGATCAGGTGGGGGAGGTTGGTTGCGTACTCGGCGGTGGCCTTGTCGTCGCAGGCGTCGTTCCAGCCTTGGAACCAGATCACGCCGTCGAGCTGCACGCGGTGCTTTGCGAGCTGCGGGTGGTCGGTGGCGATGCCGGCGATCGCCTCGCGGTACTCGGCGAGCATCTGCAGGTAGAAGGGGCCGGTCTCGCCGCCGGCGCTCGGCGGCCGAAAGTCCTTTGCGAGGCTCTTGCCGCCCCATGCCGTCTTCACCAGCAGCACGGACTCCTCGAACCGGTCGCCCAGCGCGCGGCCGATGCCCAGCTCGGGCCCCATGTGATGGCGCCCCTCGTACACCGCGTAGCCAATCGACAGCGGGCCCGCCTTGCGTGGTCCCTGCTGCGGCCGGTAGGTGACGAACACGTCGTCGCGGACCACCCAGCTGCCGTCCGCGGCGCGGATGCCGGGCCATGCCGCCGCGTTCGCAGGGTCGCGCAGGAACGCAGCCAGCGTGCCACGGCCGCCGTTGTAGTCGCGTTCGTCGTCGAGGTCGACGACGCCATGGCCCTCCATGTTGGACTGGCCCGCAAGCAGGAACACGCGCAACACCGGCGCGGTTTGTTGCGCCGCGAGCGGAAGGGCGAGGAGCGTGGCGAGCAGCAGGTGACGCATGAGCGCAGCCTAGGAGACCTTGCCGCGGTCGACCAGTCGCGCTCCCGGTGGGACCGTCCGTGTCCTCGTCCGGGACTGCTCGCTTGGTGTCGAGGCCTTGGTTTGCTGCGCGGGCATGGCTGGCGCATGCCATGATTGGAGGAGCCGAGTATTCCCCCGCAGGTGGTCGTCTCAGAAGTTCAGGAAGACCAGCTCCGAGTACAGCCCGTCGATGTCCGAGGGGCCGAGCATGGAGGACTTCATGAACGCCACGCGCTGCTCGCGACGCAGGATGGAGCATGGTACCCGTGCACCGGCGAGGTAGCGATCCTCGACGATGAGCCCGAACACCCCGAGGCGCAAGGCGACCTCGAGCCGGAGCCGACCCAGGGTGCGCAGGAACACCCCGACGTTGCTGATGTGGTGAACCCGAGCAAAGGGCAGGTGCAGCCAGTTCCGGATGCGTTTGCGGGAGCGGTTCACCACCACGTGACAATCTCCTCCATCGGTCCTGATCAGGAAGTGATGGACATGGGGGAACGGATGGTCGTGCACGATCCTGCGCCCGTCCTCGTCGAGTGCCTGCTCGATGTTCTTCGCACCCGAGAGAATCCGGCATCGCCACGCCCCGCCACCGAATGTGGGAACGGGGAGGATGATCCGCTGTGAGGCATCGAACTCGGTCATCCCGAACTTGTCCCTGCAGACCTCGGAAGAAGCCGTGCTCGGCGTGAGGGCGGTGATGGTGGTGCCCTCGAGCCCCAGCACCTGCTGGAACAGCGCAAGGCCGTGTCCGTGTCCGCGGAACTTCTCGTCCACGATCCAGGAGGTGATGTTGCAGATGCTGTGCACATGGCCCCGGATGCGACGACGGCTGAAGATGCAGCCGATGTATCCGGCAACCTGGTCACCGTCCTCCACCAGGAAGCCGTGGTAGCCCTCTCCAGAGCCAGCATGGTCCACGAACAAGCGCCGGAAGCTCTCCTCGTCGAGGTGGGGATTCCGGAACTTCGCGAGCAGGGGGAGGACCCGGTCATAGTCCGCTCCGATGACTTTTCTCATGACAGCCATGGCTCGTTCCCGGGCAGGTCGAGGGTGCCTAGATCGATGTCAGAGTCTTGCTGAGGTCGATGAACTGCTGCGCAGAGCAGACGTAGAAGCACTCGGCGTACGGAAGGCGGGCCCGCATGCCACGATACCTGTTGAGTGCAAGCGCAGTCTCTGCGTATGGCAAGCCAGCAACCTGCGATTCATAGAGGTTGATGGTGTCCCGCTTGTGGTCGGCGACGTTTCCGATGTCGATCGCAACGTTCGGCCAGAGTGTGGACCAGAGCTCGCAGCACCAGACTTCTCCCCGGAATCCTGATGTGCCGATCGCAAGTGAAAGGGCGTGGGCGGCTGCTTGGTGGTCGCGGTGATGATCGCTCACGAAAGGCGTGATCACCGCATCCGGCGCGAACTCGCGCAGGAGGTCCGCGAGGTCCTCTGCGATCTCGCGCTCGTGGAGGGAGAGTTGCCCGTCCGGATAGCCGAGGAACCTGCAACGGAAACCGAGCGATGCGCCGACCCTGCGCGCTTCCTCCTGGCGGATCCGAGAGGTGGGAACTCCCGTTTCGCGGGACTCGGGCGTGAGGAATGCCACGACCACGTCACTGCCTGCTTGCTGATGGAGCGCGAGGGAACCCCCGGCTCCGATCACTTCGTCATCCGGATGAGGGGCGATGACCAGGACCTTCTGCCGTTCGATGGGCCGGATGCGTAGGGGCATCCTGTGGGTGATCCGGTGGATGCGCTGGAAGAAGCGCGTTGCGGCCCACGTGCAGATCCCGTTGAGGAGTGCCGGCTTTCGCTTCATGCTCGATCCAGCAGGCATGCCATGGTCCCGACGCAAAGTGCGTGATCGGAACGTCTTCTTCCCACGAGTCGACTGACTCTCGTCGACTGACAACACGTGCCCCAAGAGAGGGTAGTCCCCGTCCTGCCGGGGGTCAACGTGGGGCAACTCCGGACTCGCGATCCTGCTGCAGGAGCCGCGCGCCTGCGTTCAGTCCTCCGCGTCCTCGTCCTCGTCGTACGGGCTCGATCCGCAGGGCATCCCGCCCGTGCCCTTCACACCCGCGTCCTTCGCGTGCACGTAGGTGGGGTCGCGGCGCGGACGCCTGCCGTTGGCTGCGTCGCGGCGCGACTGCAGCGCGGCCTTGGGCGGGTTGGCGGGGATCAGGCACGCAGGCCCGTCGCCGATCAGGTCCTTGCGGCCCGCGTCGAGCAGCGCCTTGCGCACCTCGAACCAGTTCTCGGGCTTGAAGTACTGCATGAGCGCGCGCTGCACCTCGCGGTCGCGCAGCTTCTTCACCGTCTCGACCGGCTGCATGGTCATCGGGTCGAGGCCGGTCCAGTACATGCAGGTGGCGATGTCCATGGGCGCGGGGATGAAGTCCTGCACCTGCCGCGGCTTGTAGCCGCGCTGCTTGAGGAACACCGCCAGCTCGATCATCTCGTGCACGCCCGAGCCCGGGTGCGACGCGATGAAGTAGGGAATCAGGTACTGCTCCTTGCCGGCGCGCGCGCTGGCCGCGGCGAACTTCGCGGCGAAGTCGTCGAAGGTCGACGTCACCGGCTTCTTCATCAGGTTGAGCACCTTCTCGCTCGTGTGCTCGGGCGCCACCTTGAGCTGGCCGCCCACGTGGTGGCGGGCCATGTCCTCGAGGTACGCGTCGTCGAAGCGCGCGAGGTCCATGCGGATGCCGCTCGCAACGCGCACCGACTTGATGCCAGGCGTCTCGCGCACCTTCTTGAGCAGTTCCTTGGTGGGGCCGTGGTCTGTGCCCAGCAGCTTGCAGACAGTGGGATGGATGCACGAGAGGCGCCGGCACTTTGCCTCGACCTCGGGCTTCGTGCAGCGCATCTGGTACATGTTCGCGGTCGGCCCGCCCACGTCGCTGATGTGGCCCTTGAACTCGGGGTCTGCGGCCATGCGCCGCACCTCGGCAAGGATCGAGTCCTGGCTGCGGCTCTGGATCGCGCGGCCCTGGTGCATGGTGATCGAGCAGAACGTGCAGCCGCCGAAGCAGCCGCGCATCGTCGTCACCGAGTCCTTGATCATCGTGTGCGCGGGGATCGGCTCCGTGTAGCGCGGGTGCGGCCGGCGCGTGAACGGATGGTCGTACACGCGATCCATGCCCTGCTCGTCGAGCGCCAGCGCCGGCGGGTTGACCACCAGCAGCCGGTCACCGTGCTTCTGCACGAGGCGGCGCCCGTTCTTGGGGTTCACCTCGTGGTGCAGCATGCGCGTCATCGTGGCGAAGGCCACCTTGTCGGCCGTCACCTGCTCGAAGCTCGGCAGCTCCAGCGTCTTGTTGTCGCAGTCGGCATCGTGCCACTCGTGGGCGGGCAGCGACTCCTTGCTGCCCAGCAGGTAGGCCACGCCGCGCAGGTCGCGGCAGTCGCGGATGCTCTTGCCAGCGGCGAGGCGCCGGCACACCTCGACGATCACGCGCTCGCCCATGCCGTAGCCGACGAGGTCGGCCTTGCTCGTCACGAGGATCGAGGGCTTCACCGTCTCCGACCAGTAGTCGAAGTGCGCGATGCGCCGCAGCGACGCCTCGACGCCGCCCGCGATCACGGGCACGTCCTTGAAGGCCTCGCGGCATCTCTGCGCGTACACGTTGGTGGCGCGGTCGGGGCGCAGTTCGATGCGGCCACCCGGCGAGTAGGCGTCGTCGTTGCGACGCTTCTTGTTCGCCGTGTAGTGGTTGATCATCGAGTCCATGTTTCCCGCGCTCACGGCGAAGCAGAGCCTCGGGCGCCCGAACTGCCGGAAGGCCGCAGCGTCCTGCCATGGCGGCTGCGCCAGGATGGCGACGCGGAAGCCTTCTTTCTCCAGCACGCGCCCGAGCAGCGCGGCGGCGAAGGACGGATGGTCGATGTAGGCATCGCCCGAGACGAACACCACGTCCACGGCATCCCAGCCGCGGGCGCGCACCTCCTCCATCGTGGTGGGGAGGAACTGCATGGCATCAGGCGTGCTGCAGGAGGAGGCCATCGGGGGCGAGGATGGTAGCGGATGGGGGCGTGATGCGCTCGGCGCCCGACGGGGATCCGGATTGCAGCCGAAACCCTGGGCCACCGGGGCGGGGCGCGAGCCCGGCACCATGGCCGTGATCTTCACCTCCCCACGAAGCCCAGCAGCTGGCGTGCGCGCGCCACGTTGGTGTGGTGCGCGAGCAGGTGGGCGCGGCCGGCTGCGGCGATGCGTTCGCGTTCGTCCTCGTGGCGGAGGTAGTGCTCGCACAAGTCGACGAGGTCCGAGAGGTCGGACTGGCAGCGCACGACGTGCACGCGGTCGACGAAGTCCATGGGGATGACGATGTCGAGCGGCGTGGTGACCATGAGCGGTCCCAGTGCAGGGATCTCCCAGTACCGCAGCGTGTCCCAGCCGCCGCCGCGCAACGAGATCGCGATGCGCGAGCGTGCGAGCGCGCGGTGGTAGCGGTTGCCGCGATGGCGGTAGGACTTGAGGCTCTCGGCCCTGCCGGTGCCGTTGGCATCGCAGTCGAAGCGGCCGCGCAGCAGTTCGAAGGCGCGCTTGCGCACCGGGTGCGACTCCATCGCCCAGAACGTCACGTCCATGTCCTTCGTGGGTTGCGGACCCGAGCCGAGTGCATGCAGGTTCATGGCAAACGGCAGCGGCTGCACCCGGTCGGGGTACTCGCGGCCCTTCAGGTACTCGCGCTTGAAGATCCGGTCGAAGGGCCTTCGTGCCTCGGCCTGGGCGAAAGCCTCGGGCGCGCCGAGACGCGCGAGGTCGCCGCCGATCTCCTCGCGGTCGCCGCCGTCCAGCAGGAACACGGGTACGTCCCGCGGGATGCGCGGCTGGAGGGCGAGGTACGTCGCGAACACGTCGGGCTTGCACGCACCCACGACCACGAGGTCGGCTTCCTCCGGAGCGATGCCGCGCTGCAGCAGCCCGCGCGGCCCCACGTATCCAAGGTTCTTCGGGTACGGGCGCGTGGGCAGGAAGTCGTGCCACGGCCGCGGGTGGCCGAACACATGGCCTGGCCCGAGGTGCGCCCAGAGGCCCGAGAACATCAGGTCCTGTCCGTAGTCGAACTTCCGCGAGTGGAGGAACAGGATCCGCACGGGGAGAGGACTACCTTGCCGAGGCCCTGGATGCGACAGGAGCGTCGCGCGTGGGCGTGGCCTCGGCCTCCATGGGGGCGCACTGTGGCTGACTTGACAGTGCTCCGGGGTCGTCCGATCCTCGCCCACGGTCATGAAACCGTCCCTCTTCCTCGCGTTGCTCCTGATCGTCCTCCCGTCCCTTGCTGCGTGCGCCGGCGCACCGGAGCCCACGGAGCCCTCGGCCACCGACCTCACCGTTGCCAAGGTGCAGGGCGAGATCAAGGTGGGCATGGCCGCC
>JBEATZ010000137.1:0-10068 GCA_041161695.1 Planctomycetota bacterium
CCGGCCTGCCCAAGGGCGCATGGTGCCCCCACGTCGAGGCAGGCAGGCACGCTGCCGGAACCGCATTCGTCGTGTTCGACGACCACCGTCGCAACGACTGGAAGCCCTACGTCTACGCAACCGACGACTTCGGCCAGACGTGGCGCTCCCTGGCCACGCCTGTGCTCGACGGCTACTGCCTCACGATCGAGCAGGATCCCGTCGAGCCGCGGTTGTTGTTCCTCGGCACCGAGTTCGGCCTGTGGTTCAGCATCGACACGGGCACCACGTGGCACCGCTTCACCAGCGGCTTCCCGACCTGTTCTGCCATGGCCCTTGCCGTCCACCCGCGCGAACACGACCTCGTGATCGGCACGCACGGCAGGTCCGTGTACGTGGTGGACGACATCTCGCCGCTGCGCACGCTGACGCCGGAGCTGATGCAGCAGAAGCTGCACGTGTTCGCGGTGCGCGATGCGATCCCGTACGACGTGAAGCAGACGCCGGCAGAACGCTTCCCGGGCCATGGTGAGTTCCGCGGCGCCAATGCACGGCGCGGCATGGTGATCACCCTGCTGGCCAACGCCGACGAGCTGGACCACCCCGACGCGAAGCAGCGCAAGGCACGCCGCGACGCCATCGAGGCGCGCAAGAAGGCGGCAGAGGAAGCGAAGGCTGCGGCAGCCGCGGCCGAGGGCAAGCCCGCCGAGGCACCCAAGGAGGAGCCGAAGCCCGGCGAGGCGCCCAAGGACCACGTCACGCTCGTGGTGCGCGACCGCGACGGAGTCGAGGTGCGCAGGTGGCGCGAGCGCGTGGTGCTGGGCATGAACCGCATCACCTGGAACTTCGAACGCAACGGCGCTGCCGGTCCCTCGCGGGAACTGCAGGAGGACCCCGAGCTGCCGCCCGGCGGTCCCGAGGTGCTGCCCGGCGACTACACGCTCACGGTCACGTTCCAGGACGCGGAGCTGTCGGTGCCGGTGACCGTGCTGCCGGACCCGCGCCTCGACGTGCCCGTGGCCGAGCGGCTCGCGCGGCTGCAGCTGCAGGACGAGAACATGGCGCTGATGACGAAGCTGCGCGCCTCGACGCAGAAGATCGCGCGCGCACGCAAGGACCTCGAGTGGATCGAGTCGCGGCTGAAGCTCGACCCGAAGCCGAAGACCGGCGACGACCCGCTTGCCGCCCTGCGCAGCGCCGCCGAGGCCGCGCGCAAGGCCGCCGACGAGCTCGACGTGAAGCTGTGGGGCCCGAAGGACCGCAAGGGCATCACCGACGACGAGGGGCTGATGAGCGAGGTCTTCGAACAGCTCGGCGCCATCCGTGGTTCGGTGCGCGCGCCCACGCCCACGGAAGTGCTCGGCATGCAGCGCGCCACGAAGCGGGCCGAGGCCGTGGTGACGGCGGTGGATGGCTTCGTGACGGGCCCGTTCAGCGCCCTGCGCACGACCCTGGAACAGGAACAGCCGAAGCTGCTGCCGGCCGTGAAGTGACGCAGGTCGGCTGCCTCACGCCTTGCGGCGCGGGGCGGCCTTCTTCTTCGTCGCCGGCTTCTTCTTGCCGGCAGCGCGCGCGCCGGGCTTCGCCGCGGCCTTCTCCTGACGCTGCAGGTGCTCCTGCAGCACCATGGCCACGCAGCTCGTGAGCCGCTTGCCCATCGGGATGTGCAGGAACTCGTTGGGGCCGTGCGCGTTGCTGTTGGGTCCGAGCACGCCCGTGATGAGGAACTGCGCCTCCGGGAACTTCTCGCCCAGCATGCCCATGAACGGGATCGTGCCGCCCTCGCCCATGTAGACGCAGGGCTTGCCGAAGAACGCCTGCGAGGCGCGTTCCGAGGCCGACTCCAGCCACGGCGCGAGCGCCGGTGCGTTCCAGCCGGTCGAGCGCTTCTCGGCCACGAACGCGACCTTGGCGCCGTACGGCGGCTCCTTCACCAGCACCCGCTCCAGGTGCTTCGCGCACGCGACCGGGTCGGCGATGGGCGGCAACCGCAGCGAGATCTTGGCCTGCGTGTAGGGGCGCAGCACGTTGCCGGCCTTGTCGCAGCCGGGGATGCCGTCCATGCCGATGATCTCCAGGAACGGGCGCCACGTGCGGTTGAGCACCAGCTCGCGCAGCTCCTTGGCCATGGGCTTGGTCTTCCCGGCCCACGGGAAGCGCTTGTAGAGGTAGTCGGCGAGCACGCGGCCGCACTTGCCGGCCTGTTCGACCCGCTGCTTCGGGATCGGCACGTGGAACTCCTTGGGCAGGATCCGGCCGCTCGTCTCGTCCTCGAGCCGCGACATCAGTTCGCGCAGGATGCGGAAGCTCGACGGGACGATGCCGCTCGCATCGCCGCTGTGGACGCCCTCGGTGAGCACGTCGATGCGCACCGTGCCGCCCACGAGGCCGCGCAGCGAGGTCGTGGACCACAGCTGCTCGTAGTTGCCGCATCCGGAGTCGAGGCACACCACGAGGCTGGGCGTGCCGATGCGGTCCTTGAGCGCGTCGATGTAGTGCGGCAGGTCGTAGCTGCCGCTCTCCTCACACGCCTCGATGACGATGACGCAGCGCGCATGGCGCCCGCCTGCCTCCTTGAGGGCGCGGATGGCGGTGAGCGATGCATACGCCGCATAGCCGTCGTCGGCGCCGCCGCGGCCGTAGAGCTTGTCGCCCTGGCGCACGGGCGTCCACGGACCGAGGCCCTCGAGCCAGCCCGTCATCTCGGGCTGCTTGTCGAGGTGGCCGTAGAGCAGCACGCAGTCGTCACCCTCGCCCGGCACCTCCATGAAGATCAGCGGCGTGCGGCCCGGCAGCTTGAGCACCTCGACCGTGAGACCCTCGATCGGCTGTGCCTTGCACCAGTCGGCGATCAGCTGCACGGCGCGGTCCATGTGACCGGCGGCTTCCCAGTCCTTGTCGAAGGCAGGCGAGCGGTTGGGGATGCGGATGTAGTCGACGAGCTGGGGGACGATCTCGGACTCCCAGGCGTTGTCGACGAACGAGGTGACGGTGCGGTGTTCCATGGCAGGGTCGATGCGGTGGACAACATGGGAAGCTGCCGTGCGAGCGGCGACAAGGGGCTGTTGGACGTGGCACACCGACCGCCTGACGCGCCGGTGAGGAAGCTGGGGTTGGCGCCGTGCGCGATCCGTTAGACTCCGCTCCTTCTCCCCGTCCGCACGAGAGTCCCCATGCACACCCACCTTGCTGCCGCAACCACCCTGTTCGCGACCACGCTCGCCATCGCCCAGGCCCAGGTGCCCTGCTACGACACCACCACGGGCACCAACCTCACCCTCGGCGACGATGCCGTGGCCCAGGGGCTCGCACTCGGCTTCACCTTCCCGGGCCCCGCGGGGCCGGTGACCTCGATCGACGTGGCTTCCAACGGCTTCCTGTGGCTCGGCAGCAGCACCAACAGCCGCTGCTGCACCGGCAACGCAGCGCAGTTCGTGACGGACGGCCCGAGCATCGCGGCCTGCTGGATGGACCTGAACCCGTCCGCAGGCGGCTCCGTGACCTTCCAGACCTTCCCCGGTTCCGGCACCACGCCGGCGCGCGCGGTCATCACCTGGGACGCCGTGCCCGAGTTCGGCGCGACCAACGTCATCACTGCACAGGTCCAGCTGCTCGCGTCGGGTGAGATCGTGATCTTCCAGGACCCGGGCAATGCCAACCCGTTCCACGACATGCTCATGGGCGTGACGCAGGGCAACGGCGCCACCCCAAACCCCCTCGACTTCAGCGCCATCGGCTCGGCGCCCGTGGTGACGGGCAGCAACCCCACGGTGTACGAGGAGTGGGCCTTCGGCGCCCTCGACGTGCAGGGCCGGAGCTACCAGTTCGTCCCCAACGGCAGCGGCGGCTACATCGTGCTGGAGCGCGGCAGCTGCCGCTATGGCGGGTTCCAGCGCAACGGCATCGGCTGCCCGACGCCGCTCGTGGTCTACGAGGAGTTCAGCACCCCGAGCTCGATGGACCTCAACAACGTGAACCTGCTGTTCCAGCCCACGGGGGCCGGCGGGCTCGTCGCTCTCTCCGCGCCGTTCACCTATGTCGACCCGACCCGCACCGGCGCCGCATCCACCAACCTCGCCCTCGGCGACGACCAGCTCGCTGCGGTGACGCTGCCGTTCCCCTTCGTGTTTCCGGGTGGCACGACGACCCTCGTCGACGTCGACTCCAACGGCAACGTGTTGCTGCAGGGCTCCGGCACCAACTTCTCGCGCTGCTGCAACGGCGATCCGGCCAGCTTCGCAGGCGACCCCGCGTCCATCGCCACGGTCTGGCAGGACCTCAACCCGGCCGCGGGCGGTGGCGTCTACACGGAGACCGATCCGACCACGGGTGCCTTCCTCATCACCTGGCACGCCGTGCCCGAGTACTTCTCCGGCGGCAACAACAGCGTGCAGCTTGCACTGTTCCCGAGCGGCGCCTTCGAGATCCGCACGCTCACGGCCCAGAACCTCAGCCACACCGTGCTGGTGGGCTTCAGCGGCGGCAGCACCGCGATCGTGCCCCCGAGCCGCGACTTCACGGCGTCGGTGCCGTTCACGCTCGGCGCAGGCGGCGCGCCGCTGGAACTGGACGCCGCAGCGGGCTCTCGCCCCGTCGTGGGCCAGCCCTTCAGCCTCGTCATCAGCTCGATCCCCGCGAACACCGTCGTGGGCTCGCTCATCTTCGGCTTCGGGCAGCTCAACCCGCCGCTCGACCTCGCCGCCATCGGCATGACGGGCTGCAGCCAGTACATCAGCCTCGATGCCTTCGCCACCTTCGTGGCCACCGGTTCGTCCTACACCTTCCTGCTGACGATCCCCAACAACCCGGTGCTGCAGGGCTACACGGTGTACACGCAGGCCTCGACGCTCTCCCCCGGCTTCAACCCGCTGGGCGTGATCGTGTCGAACGGCGGCACGATCGCGATGGGACTCTGACCGCGGCACCCCGCCTCAGCACGATGGCGTGAGAGGCGCCGCACTCTGCGGCACGCGGGTTCGGCCTGCTGCGCCTGCTGGGGCACGTGGACCGCCGGGAGAATGCCTCCGTCGACGCCGGGGAACAGGAAACCCCGCCCGTTCGGCACGGAGGCTTCCATGCGCCCTGTCATCCTGCCCCTCGCGGCCCTGTTCGCCCTTGCGCCGCTGTCCCTCGCCCAGGACACCCAGATCCGCTTCCAGGGCGACTTCCGCCTCGGCCATGTGGTGCAGCTGGTGAACACCTCGCCCACGGCCTACGCGTTCCTCGATGCCCTGAGCTTCGCCCAGGCGCCGGTGGCCACGTGGACGCCCTTCGGCACCTACCACCTCGACCTCGTGCACTCATCGGTGCACCCGGTCGCGGCATCCAACAACGAGGGCACGCTCTCCCTCCACCTGCCGCCGATCCCGTCCCTCGTAGGCATACGCGTCTTCGCGCAGGGCCTCGGGTTCAACAGCGACCTGTCGCCCGTCTCCGACTTCGTGGTCTGCAGCCTGCAGGAGGACCTGACCGAGCGCAACGCGGACCAGTGGTTCGCGGGCGCGGACGACGAGACCTCCGTCGGCACGACGACGGACGATGCCACCGTGCACGCCGTCGGTGCGACCTCCCTGCGCTGGGACACCACGGCCCCCTACACGGCACACGTGCGCTTCCCCGCCAACCGCAGCGCGAACTGGAACATCAGTGGCAACACGCACCTCGAGTTCTTCGTGCGCGCCCAGAACCCCAACATCGCGTTCCAGGATCCGCAGCCCGTGGTGCGCATCGGCAACGACGAGATGACCTGGATCGAGTACCGGCCCAGCACCGACCTGCTCACGCCGATCAACCACCTCAACGGCTGGACCCTGATCCGCGTGCCCCTTGCAGGCGACAGCCAGTGGACGCGCATCGACCACGGGTTCACCAACCTCGTCATCGCCAACTGGATCGAGATCGCCGCGGACACGTGGGATGCCGGATTCACCCTCTGGATCGACGGCCTCTGCTTCACGCCCGTGGGAACCGATCGCCCGTTCGCCCCGTCGGTGCAGGAGAGCGATCTCGACGTCACCCACATCGAGCGGCTGCCCCGGTACCTGCGCTACGACGTGCGCTACGACACTGTCACGGGCAATCCGTACCTCGAACCGGGCACCGAGACCGAGAAGCGCTGGCCGGATCCGGGAGAACCCGTGGTGTTCCGCGCGCGCATCAAGAATGCGGGCAGGCGCGACACCGGCACCTTCCAGGTGTTCTGGACCGTGGACGGCGTGCGGATCGCCACGCACACCCAGCCCTCCCTGCTGCCCGGCGCGCAGTGCATCGACGAACTGCCGTGGCACTGGCAGACCGGCAGCCACTCGGTTTCCTGCATCGTCGAGTCCATCGACCTGCGCCGCGAGGTCACGGAGCTCAACAACGGGCACGCCCTTGCCACCGACGCGCTCACGTTCGGGTTCACCATGGCGCAGGCGACCTACGATGCGCTCAACAGCGTCCCCAACCTCTGGGGCTCGTTCAGCGCCGAGGACTGGCTCAACGGGCAGCTCGCCTGGATGAACGCGATGTTCGTGGACTCGAACTACCTGCCGTTCGCGCCCGTGGGGTCGCTCCAGCGCGTGCGCATGGACAAGTTGACGGTCGTGCCCACCGTAGGCAGCGTGCCCACGGACCGCGAGGTGGACGGGCAATGGCGCTTCCCGGCAACGAGCACGCAGGAGTACGTCAACCACTCCACCCGCCCGGCGCGCGCGCTGCTGCACGAACTGACGCACCAGCTCGGCATCATCGACCTGTACCAGATGAACCTGGAGCCGTGGAACAACCTCGTGAACGGACGCGGCTTCGTGCAGGCCAACCCCGGCCTCATGGGCGGCGGCACCATCGAGTCGCACACGAACGGCTTGTTCTACGCCTCGCACGACGTGTTCGGCCTCAATGCGACCCTCGGCTACCGGCGCGGCCACTACGGCGAGTACCTCTACCTGCTGCCGGGCACCGTGACGATCGAACTGCGCGACGGTGCAACGGTCCTCACGGGCGTTCCGGTGCGGTTGTTCCAGCGGGACAAGCTCACGAGCCAGGTCGACGCCATCCCCGAGATCACCGGCACCAGCGACGGCTTCGGCAGGCTGGTGCTGCCCAACCGCACCGTGGTGCCCGTCACCACGGCAACCGGCGCGACCCTCGCGCCCAACCCATGGGGCCAGGTCGACGTGGTCGGACGCAATGGCCTGTTCCTGGTCGAGGCCGCGACGCCCTCGGGCCTGCGGTACGGCTTCTTCACCATCCAGGACGCGAACCTCGAGTACGCGCGCGGCAACACCGCATCCTGCGTGCTCGTGGTGCAGCTCGTGCCTTGAGGTGACAAAGCGGACGCTGCGGGAGCGCGGGACCGCCCGGTAGCATCCGGCCCGGTCCCGCCGCCTTCTCCCAGGTTCCCTCCATGCACCCAACCGCGCTTCCTCTCCTCCTCGTCACCTCCGCACTCGTCCTCGGTGGCTGCGCGACTTCCCACGGCCTCGCGGTCGACAGCGTGCGCTGGGTCGACCTCAGCCACGACTACGCGGCGGACACCATCTACTGGCCCACTGCGCCGGGCTTCGAGATCGTCGTCGACGCCAAGGGCCAGACCGACAATGGCTACTGGTACGAGGCGAACACGATCCGCACCGCGGAGCACGGCGGCACGCACCTCGATGCGCCCGTGCACTTCGCGAAGGAAGGCCACACCGCCGACCGGATCCCCGTCGAGCAGCTGGTGGGTCCTGCATGCGTCATCGACGTGACCGAGGCGTGTGCCGCCAACCGCGACCACGAAGTCCGCGTCGAGGAGCTCGAGGCGTTCGAGCGCGCGCACGGGCCGATCCCGCAGGGGGCGATCGTGCTGCTGCACACGGGCTTCGGCCGCTTCTGGCCCGACCGCGAGCGCTACATGGGCACGGCCGAGCGCGGCCTCGAGGCGACGTTCAAGCTGCGGTTCCCGGGCCTGTCGCCGCGGGCGGCGCAGTGGCTCGTCGCGCGCAAGATCGATGCGGTGGGCATCGACACCCCCAGCATCGACCACGGCAAGTCGCGGCTGTTCTTCGCGCACCGCGAGCTGTACGCGGCCAACATCCCGGCGTTCGAGAACGTGGCCAACCTCGACCAGCTGCCACCGACCGGTGCCACCGTCTTCGCGCTGCCAATGAAGATCCGCGGCGGCAGCGGCGGCCCGCTGCGCATCGTCGCCGCGCTGCCGCGCTGAGCATCCGGCACTCCGTATCCGTCCCAGCCACGGCTGGCCGGATTCCGCGGCACGCGTAGTGTGGAAGGCCGCATGCGCATCCTCGCCCACCTCGCCCTCTCGATCCTGACCCTTGCCACAGCGCCTCACCTCGCGGCACAGCATGCTGCAAAGGACGGGGCCGAGGCCCTGCACGTTTCGTTCGTGACCAACACGGGCGCGGCGGCGCCCGGCGACACCACCTTCTTCACCTTCGGCAACACGCAGGTGGGCGTGGGCCGCCTCACCTCGCAGGTGCAGGTCGCAGGCGAAGCCGTGACGTTCGAGGTCATGGTGGCGCTGGAGTACGTGAACGGCAGCGGCCCGTTCTCGGGGTTCGTGTCGCTGCTGTGGCCCAATGGGGATGCGGTCGCGTGCAGCTACGAGGGCATCGTCGTGCGCGATGCCGCAGGCAACTCCAGCTGGTCCACGGGCGTGCACGTGATCGACGGCAGCGGGCGCTTCCAGGGGTCGAGCGGCAGCGGCACTGTCGCGGGTTTCCGCGACGTCGCGCTCGGCGGCTCGGTCCAGTACACGGTCGACCTCGCGATCCGCACCAATGCGGCGCGCGACACCCAGCGCAACGAGCCGCAGGGCAGCGCCAACGGCGGTCGTTCGGGCATCGAACAGGGCCGAGCTGGCGACCTGTCCATCGAGGTGGTGCTGGCAGGCGACCCCGCTGAGCAGCGCACGCGCCGCATCGGCTTCGACGAGGCCATCCGCTACGGCTTGTTCCGCATCAGCGGCACCGGCACCAGCAACGCAGGTCCCGTGCACGTGAGCGCGCTGGGCACCGTCGACTACCTCGACGGCAGCGGTCCGTTCTGGGCCTTCCAGGTGCTCGACTTCGGCGGCAACAACGTCGTGTACTGCCGCTACCGCGGCCACACCGACCAACTCTCCACCGAAGCCACGCGCATCATCGGCCGCCTCGACGTGATCGGCGGCACCGGCACCTTTGCCACCGCACGCGGCACGGGCTCGGTCGAGGCGCGCCGCGGCGGCATCGTGGGCACCACGCAGATCACGGCGATCCGGTTGCGGCTGCGGTAGTTCTGCGGGGCAGGGTGCGGCTCACTGCACGATCGTGACGCGCAACCCGTCCGAGCCGACGAGTTCGCCGCCGGGCATCGACACGAACCATTGGTAGGTGGTCGTCAGGCCCACGAGGCCCGCCACGTTGGGGATGCCCAGCGGTTGCGACGCGGTGCCCGCCGGACTCACCGCCTGCAGCGAGAACGTGGTCACGAAGTCGTTCCACAACAGCGTCGACTGCAACCCGAACGGGCTCAGGTCCATGGGCAGCAGGCCGCTCGCGTCATCCCAGCCGAAGGTCAGCAGGGCGCTCTGCGCCGCCACGCCGGTCTGCAGCGCGACGGCACCCGCGAGGTCCACCGTGAGCTGCGTGCCGATCGGCGCCTGCGCACTCGCTGCGCTGATGCGCGGCAGCACGAGGCCGCTGCCCACGCCACCGGTGCCGTAGGGCCGCGCAGAGCCCTGCGGCACGTACTCATCGGCGCCGAGGTCGAGCGGCGTTGCGACCGACCCACCCGCGGGCACGACCCGCGGGTCGCCCTCGAAGTCCGCAGGAACCACCGAAGGAGTCGGAGCCAGTCGATCGATGCACGGCGAACCCGGCAGCAGTTTGTAGGTGGGACGGGAGAGCAGGGGGTCGACCGGCCCGACATTGCCGTTGCCCGAGACGCTCAGTCCCTGGAACAGGCAGTTGGTCACGTACTGCAGGATGGGCTCGAAACCTCCCCGATCCAGCAGGTCACTCCCGTTCCCGGCGAACACCGAGTTCGCGGCAGAGAAGCGCGCATAGGGGCCACCCGAGAACACGCCGTTGTAGGCACGGACACCGACGAGGTTGTCGGCGA